>NZ_JAMXSA010000023.1:0-39330 GCF_024124465.1 Microbacterium sp. CnD16-F | reverse complement strand
CGCGGCCGCCGCGGCCCTGTGGCGGCGCGGACTCCGCGCGGGCGCCGGCGACGGCCTCATCCACTCGGCGACGCTCGCAGCGCCGCTCGTGCGGCACGACCGCGTCCACGACCACGACCAGACGGTCGTGACCCTGTGGGACGTCCGTCCGTGGGATCACCCCGACGAGGTGTCGCGGACGGATGCCGCCTGGGCCCGCGCCATGCTGCGCCGGGCCGTCCGGCACGCTGACGCCGTCGTGGTGCCGACGCACGAGCTCGCCCACCGGGTCGCCGAGCTGGCGCCCCTCGGGGACCGGATCCGGGTGATCGCCGGGGCTCCCGAGGGCGCCCTCCGCGTCCCCAGTGACGAGATCGGGCGTCGGCGCGACCTCGGCCTGCCCGAGGGGTACGTCCTGCTGTCGGGCTCGTCGGCGGCATCCGACCGTCTGCGCACCGGTTTCGAGGCCGTCGCGACCTCCGGACGGGACACGGCCGTCGTCGTGATCGACGCGCCCGACGGTCAGGAACCCGCGATCGCCGAGCTCGCCGCCGCGGCGGGCCTGCCCGAGCGACGGGTGCACGTGCGCGGTCACCTCGAGGCGCCCGATCGCGCCGCGGTCCTCGCCGGCGCCGTGGCCCTCCTCGCGCCGTCGGACAGCACCGCCTTCCCCTGGCGGACGCTGGATGCGCTCCGGCTGGGGGTGCCCATCGTGGCCGCCGACAGCGCGACGCACCGCGAACTCCTGCTGGACGGAGCGACCTTCGCGCCGGGCGACGCCGGATCGCTGGGGGACGAGCTCGCCGCGACGCTGGCGTCGACCTCCGCGGTCGAACGACTCGCCGTCCTGTCCGCCGATCGTGGGCGGGCGTTCAGTTGGGCGGGCGCGGCGGAGCGCGTCTGGCAGCTCCACGCCGAACTCTGAGGTCGTCCGAACGCCGGGCCTCGGCGTGTCGCACAACTGATATCCAGCCTCGACTGGTAACAGGACGTGACTTCAGTAACACTGTTCACATGCGCCTCTCAGTTTCCGTGCCCCGTCGACCCCTGCGGAGCCTCGCGATCCTGTTGGCGACCGTGCTGTCGTTGAGTGTCCTGATGGCCGTCGCGCCTGCGTCGACGGCGACCGCGGCGGACCCCCGGCTCCCGTCCACGATCGAGGACGGCGGGTTCATCATCAGCGATGCCGAGTACTTCAACGGCGGCTCGATGACTGCGGCTCAGGCGCAGACCTTCCTCGAAGCGCGGGTGCCGTCCTGCAAGGCCACCAGCGGACCGACCTGCCTGCGGAACTTCACCGCCGACATCCCCGCGAAGGCGAAGGATGCCTATTGCGCGGCCATCCCCAAGAAGACCAAGGTGCGCGCCGCCGAGATCATCGTGACCGTCGGGAAGGCCTGCGGCCTCAGCCCCAAGGTCATCCTCGTCATGCTCCAGAAGGAGCAGGGCCTGGTCACCTCCACGAAGCCGAGCGAGTGGAGCTATCGGGCGGCGATGGGCATGAACTGCCCCGACACGGCGCCGTGCAGCGCGGCGTCCGCGGGGTTCTTCAACCAGGTCTATCTCGGCGCGCGGCAGCAGCAGGTGTACGCGAAGAATCCCACGAAGTACGGGTACCGAAAGGGCCAGGTGGCCACGGTCAAGTGGCACCCGAACAGCGCCTGCGGGACGTCGAAGGTCCTCATCAAGAACCAGGCGACCGCCAACCTGTACATCTACACGCCGTACCGTCCGAACATGGCGGCGCTGGCGGCCGGTTACGCGACCGGCGACGGGTGCTCGAGCTACGGCAACCGCAACTTCTACAACTATTACGTGCAGTGGTTCGCCCCGGAGGTGAACCGCTGGGGGTCCGGGGCGGCTGCCCGGGTGGACGTGTGCACGGCGCCGAAGGCCGCTGACATCGTCCCGGCGTCTTCCGTGGCGACCGTCACGGCCGCCACGACGGCGCGCAAGGCTCCCAGCACGCTGTGTGCGGCGGGCTCGAGCAGCGTGGCGAAGTCCGCGAAGGTGACGGTGACCGGCACGTACGGGTCGTGGGCGCGGGCGACGGTCGGCTCGACGTCGATGTGGATCGCGAAGTCGGCGCTCTCGATCGCGAGCGGCACGCCGGCCGGCAACCCGTGCGCCGTGCCCGCCGAGTCGAGCATCACGAAGGCCGGCGGCACGATCACCGTCGTCTCGGAGAACCTGCGAGCCCGCAAGGCTCCCTCGCTCGACTGCGCGACCGGCTTCCGCTGGATCACGGCCGGGCAGAAGTACGAGCGCACCGGGATCTACGGCGTGTGGTGGCGCATCCAGGTGGCGGGTTCGACGTACTGGTCGCACAGCGACTTCATGACGGTCGAGGAGAAGCCGCCGGCCAAGACGATGTACCTCGCGACGACGACGAACATGACGCCGTCGGTGTCGTCGGCGACGATCCAGGCGACGCTGCGCAAGGGCTCGACGGTCACGACCCTGGCGGTGTCCGGTGACCGGACCCAGATCACCGTGGGCGGCATGACGGGGTGGGTGTTCTCGTCGAAGCTGTCGACGAAGAACCCCGGTGCCGTCGGCGGTCAGGACCGGCAGGTCATCGCCTCGACGCCGCTGCGGGCGACGGCATCCGCGTCGGGCAAGGTCCTCTCGACCCTGAAGGCGGGTACGAAGGTCACCGTGCACGACACCTTCGGGATCTGGCGCGCGGTCACGGCCGGATCGACGAAGGGGTGGATGCGGGACTCCGAGCTGCAGGCCGTGACGAAGACGATGTACCTCTCGGCGCCCGACAACGTGGCGCCGTCGGCGACCTCGAAAACCATCCAGGCGACGCTGCGCAAGGGCACGGCGGTCGTCGCCTCGTCGGTGTCCGGCACCCGCACGCAGATCGTCGTCGACGGGACGACCGGCTGGGTCACCACGGCGAAGCTCGTCGCGACCAACCCCGGCGGAGTGGCGGGGCAGGATCGTCAGAGCATCGCCGCCACGCCCCTGCGGGCGACGGCATCCGCTTCGGGCAAGGTCCTCTCGACGCTGAAGGCCGGCACGAAGGTCACCGTCTACGACGGCTACGGGGCCTGGCGGGCGGTGACTGCGGGGTCGACGAAGGGGTGGATGCGGGACTCCGAGCTGCAGGCGATCTCGACCGCGAAGACGATGTATCTGGCGACGACGACGAACATGACGCCGTCGGTGTCGTCGGCGACGATTCAGGCGACGCTCCGCAAGGGCACGACGGTGAAGGCGCTCTCGGTCTCGGGGGACCGGACGCAGATCACGGTCGACGGGATGACCGGATGGGTGTTCACGTCGAAGCTGTCGACGAAGAACCCCGGTGCGATCTCCGGCCAGGACCGGCAGGTCATCGCGTCCACGCCGCTGCGCGCGACGGCATCCGCTTCGGGCAAGGTCCTCTCGACCCTGAAGGCCGGCACGAAGCTCACCGTGCACGACACGTTCGGGATCTGGCGCGCCGTCACCGCGGGGTCGACGAAGGGCTGGATGCGGGACTCCGAGCTGAAGGCGGTCTCGGCGGCGAAGACGATGTATCTGGCGACGACGACGAACATGACGCCGTCGGTGTCGTCGAAGGCGATTCAGGCGACGCTCCGCAAGGGCACGACGGTGAAGGCGCTCTCGGTCTCGGGGGACCGGACGCAGATCACGGTCGACGGGATGACCGGATGGGTGTTCACGTCGAAGCTGTCGACGAAGAACCCCGGTGCCATCGGCGGTCAGAACCGGCAGGTCATCGCGTCCACGCCGCTGCGGGCGACGGCATCCGCCTCGGGCAAGGTCCTCTCGACCCTGAAGGCGGGCACGAAGGTCACCGTGCACGACACCTTCGGGATCTGGCGCGCGGTCACGGCCGGATCGACGAAGGGGTGGATGCGGGACTCCGAGCTCAAGAAGCTGACGGCTGCGCCCGCGACCAGCGTGAAGACGACTACGTCGGCGCTCAACCTGCGGCAGACTCCGTCGACGTCGGGCAAGATCCTCGTCGTGATCCCGAAGGGGACCAAGGTCACCATCACCGCATCCTCGGGTATCTGGCGGAAGACGTCGTTCCAGGGCAAGACCGGCTGGGTGAGCAGCGACTTCCTGCGCTGACGCGACACGACCCCGCCGGAGGTCGTTCAGGAACCGTCGGATAGGATGATCGACGGCCTGAACGGCACCCGCCTTCGCAAGGAAACCCGTGACACAGATCGATTACAGCGCCTTCGACACGCCTGGACGTGGACGCGGCATCCTCGACGTCTTCGAGTACCGCTACCTTCTCCGGCTGCTGATCGGCAAGAGCACCGCCCTGCGATACCGCAACTCCGTGCTCGGCTGGTTCTGGTCCTACGTCCGTCCGACCATCCAGTTCCTCGTCTACTTCCTCGTCGTCGGAGAGATCCTCGGGCTCCACCGGAACGTCCCGGCCTTCCCGCTGTACCTGTTCAGCGGTCTGGTCCTCGTCAACCTGTTCAACGAAACCCTCGGTGCAGCGACGCAGTCGATCGTCAAGAACGGTGCGCTCGTGCGCAAGATCTATCTGCCGAGGGAGCTCTTCCCGCTGGCCGCGATCATCGGGGCCTTCACCCACTTCCTCCCGCAACTGGCGGTCCTCGTCCTCGTCAGCGTGCTTTTCGGCTGGCTGCCGAGCTTCGCCTCGCTCGGACTGGTCCTTCTCGGCATGGTGCTGGTGCTGCTGTTCGTGACCGGACTGGGTCTCTTCTTCGCCGCCCTGAACGTACGCTTCCGCGACGCCAGCAACACGGTCGACATCATCCGCACGATCGCGACGTGGTCGGTCCCCGTCCTCTACACCTGGGCGATGGTCTACGAGCGCACCGAAGGATTCCGGTGGCTGTTCCACGTCTGGATCTCGAACCCCCTCGCGGTGGCCGTCGAGATGTTCCACCACGCGTTCTGGGGCGCGCTGCCCGTGGTGAACGAGGCCTCGCCCGCGCCCGCCAACCTCGGCTGGCCGCCGGAGTTCGGGTGGCACGTCGCGGCATCCGTCGGCGTCATACTCGTCACCCTGGTCCTCGGCCAGCTCGTCTTCCGCCGCGCCGAGCGCACCTTCGCCCAGGATCTGTGATGTCCCCTACCGCCACCGAAGCCCAGCCCCGCATCATCGTCGAGCACGTCTCGAAGTGGTTCAACAAGCGCTCCGCCCGCTCCCTGAAGGACGCCTTCATCAGCGTCATCAAGCGGCAGTCCACGCGCTCGCGCCAGTTCCAGGCGCTCGATGACATCTCATTCCAGATCGCCGAGGGCGAGTCCGTCGCCATCATGGGGCTGAACGGTTCGGGCAAGTCGACGACGCTCAAGCTCGTCTCCGGCGTCCTCGAGCCCGACGAAGGCCGTGTCTTCACGCGCGGTCGTGTCGCCGGTCTCATCGAGGTCGGTGCCGGCTTCCACCCCGACCTCACTGGCCGCGAGAACGTCTTCCTCAACGCCGCCATCCTCGGGATGACCGAGAAGGAGACGAAAGCCCGTTACGACGAGATCGTCGAGTTCAGCGGCATCGGCGACTTCATCGATCAGGAGGTCAAGCACTACTCCTCGGGCATGTTCATGCGTCTCGCGTTCAGCGTCGCGATCCATGTCGAACTCGACGTGCTGCTCGTCGACGAGGTCCTCTCGGTGGGTGACGCACCCTTCCGCGCGAAGTGCGACGCAAAGCTGCGCGAGCTCGCCGACAAGGGTGTGACGATGATGATCGTCAGTCACAGCAAGAACATCGTGAAGAGCCTGTGCTCGCGGGGCGTCGTCATCCGCAAGGGCAAGGTCGTCTTCGACGGACCGATCGACGATGCCCTCGAGGTGCTCGAGAAGGGCTGAGCTTTCCGCTGGCCCGCGCGCTCAGCCGAGGTGGTCGCGCAGCGACTCCCGCCAGTCGCGAGGGGAGTACCCCGTCGCCTCGATCTTGCCGAGGTCGAGCACCGACCATCGCGGGCGCGGCGCGACGGGGCCGGTGGCGTTCGCGAAGTACTGCTCGGTGCTGACTCCCGAGACCGCCGTGCGGTCGTGGCCGGTGAGCTCGTAGACCTCGGCGGCGATGTCCGCCCATGACGCGGGAGCGCCTCCGCCGGTGAGGTTGTAGGTCCCGTAGGGCGCGGCGCCGGTGAGCAGGTGACGGATGCCGCCGGCGATGTCGTCCGTGAACGTGAGCCGACCGATCTGGTCGTCGACGACCGAGGGGGCGATGCCGCGCTCGGCCAGGGAGGCCATCGTGCCGACGAAGTTCTTGCCCTCGCCGATCACCCAGGACGTGCGGACGATGTAGTGGCGCGGGACGGTCGCGACGATCGCGTCGGCGGCGGCCTTCGTCTGCCCGTAGACACCGAGGGGAGCGACCGGCTCGTCCTCGGTGTACGGCGTCGTGGCCGTTCCGTCGAAGACGTAGTCGCTCGAGACGTGGACGAGGGTGATGCCGTTCTCGGCCGCGATCCGCGCCAGCTGGGCGACCGCGGTGACGTTCCCCGCCCACGCGCCGGCGCGGTCGGTCTCGGCGGCATCGACGGCCGTGTAGGCCGCGGCGTTCACGATCGTGCCGTAGTCGCGCCAGCGGCGTGCGTCGTGCAGATCGCCGGTGAGGTCGAGCTCCTGCCGGCCGGCGAACTCGACGCTCTCGTCCTCGCCGTGGGCGGCGCGCAGGGCGCGTCCGAGCTGTCCGTTCGCCCCCACCACCAGGGTCTTCTTCGGCGGGATCGGCACGACATCGGCCAACCGCGGGTGGGCCAGGTCCTTCGTCGAGATCTCGACGTCGGCCAGCGGGATCGGCCAGTCGATCGCCGCCGTCTCATCGGCCAGGTTCAGGAAGGAGTACGACGCGTCGGGGGACCAGTGGTCGTTGACGAGGTACGTGTAGGCGGTGTCGGGCTCGAGCGTCTGGTAGGAGTTTCCGACACCGCGCGGCACGAAGATCGCGCGCGACGGGTCGAGCTCGGCCGTGAAGACCGTGCCGAACGTCGGGCCTTCGCGCAGGTCCACCCACGCACCGAAGATCCGGCCCGTCGCGACAGAGACCCACTTGTCCCAGGGTTCGGCGTGGATGCCGCGCGTCGTCCCGACCGCGTCGTTGAACGAGATGTTGTTCTGCACGGGACCGAAGTCCGCGAGCCCCGCCGCGGTCATCTTCTCCCGCTGCCAGTTCTCCTTGAACCAGCCGCGGCTGTCCCCGTGGACGGGGAGGTCCCAGACGACGAGACCGGGGATCCCGGTCTCGGTGGCCGACAGCGCTTTGCCGAAATCCGTCACTCTCACTGGCCCTTCGAGGCGTAGAAGGCTTCGACGCCGTCCTTGGCGGGGGCCCACCAGGCTTCGTTGCGGCGGTACCAGTCGATGGTGGCGGCGAGGCCGGCTTCGAAGTCCTGGTAGCTCGGGGTCCAGCCGAGTTCGGTGCGGAGTTTGGTGGAGTCGATCGCGTAGCGCAGGTCGTGCCCGGCGCGATCGGTGACGTGGTCGTAGGCGTCGGGGGACTGGCCCATGAGCTCGAGGATGAGTTCGACGACGGTCTTGTTGTCCTTCTCCCCGTCGGCGCCGATGAGGTAGGTCTCGCCGATCTCGCCCTTGTCGAGGATGGTGAGGACGGCCGAGGAGTGGTCGTCGGCGTGGATCCAGTCGCGGACGTTCTCTCCCTTGCCGTACAGCTTGGGACGGATGCCGCGGATCACGTTGGTGATCTGGCGGGGGATGAACTTCTCCACGTGCTGGTAGGGGCCGTAGTTGTTGGAGCAGTTGCTGATCGTGGCGCGCACCCCGAACGAGCGGACCCAGGCGCGCACGAGCAGGTCGCTGCCGGCCTTGGTCGACGAGTACGGCGAGGACGGGTTGTAGGGGGTGTGCTCGGTGAACCGGGCGGGGTCGTCGAGTTCCAGGTCGCCGTACACCTCGTCGGTGGAGATGTGGTGCAGCCGGGTGTCGTGGCGGCGTGCCGCCTCGAGCAGCGTGTACGTGCCGATGATGTTCGTGTCCAGGAACGGACGCGGGTCGTGCAGCGAGTTGTCGTTGTGGGACTCCGCCGCGTAGTGGACGACGGCATCCGCCTTCTGGAACAGGGTGTCGACCAGTTCCGCATCGGCGATGTCCCCGACGACCAGGTCGACCCGGTCCTCGGGGAGACCGGCGAGGGATGCCTCATTGCCGGCGTAGGTGAGCTTGTCGAGCACCGTCACGGTGTGGTCGGTGTGCCCGATCACGTGGTGGACGAAGTTCGATCCGATGAAACCGGCGCCGCCGGTCACGAGAAGATGTGGCATGGTCACAGGCCCCTGTTCAGGATGTCGAGAAGGTACGTGCCGTACCCGGATTTGACGAGCTTCTCGGCCCGTTCACGGAGCTGATCGTCGGTGAGGAACCCCTGCCGCCACGCGACCTCCTCGGGCACCCCGATCTTCAACCCGGTGCGGCGTTCGATGGTGCGGACGTACTCACCGGCATCCAGCATCTGATCGAACGTGCCCGTGTCCAGCCACGCCGTCCCGCGCGGCAGCACCTGCACCTGCAGGGAGCCGGCCGACAGGTACGCCTTGTTCACGTCCGTGATCTCGTACTCCCCGCGCGGGGAGGGTTTCAGGTCGCGGGCGATCTGGACGACGTCGTTGTCGTAGAAGTACAGACCCGGCACCGCGTAGTTGCTCTTGGGCTGCGCAGGCTTCTCCTCGAGGGAGATCGCGCGGCCGTCGGCGTCGAACTCCACGACGCCGTATGCCTCGGGCTCCCCGACGTAGTACGCGAACACCGCGCCGCCGTCGACATCCCGGAACCGTGCCAGCTGCGACCCCAGACCCGGCCCGTACAGCAGGTTGTCACCCAGGACCAGGGCGACCTTGTCGTCGCCGATGTGGTCCGCCCCGATCGTGAACGCCTGCGCGAGACCATCGGGCGACGGCTGCTGCGCGAACGACAACGACACCCCGAACTGCGACCCATCACCCAGCAACCGCTGGAAGTGCTCCGCATCATGCGGGGTCGTGATGATGAGGATGTCGCGGATGCCGGCGAGCATCAACGTCGACAACGGGTAGTAGATCATCGGCTTGTCGTACACCGGGATCAACTGCTTCGACACACCGAGCGTGATCGGGTGCAACCGCGTCCCCGAACCCCCCGCGAGAATGATGCCCTTCATGGCTCCCATCGTTCCACAAGCGGTGTCGTGCGCCCGACGCCGAAATCCTGCGAGCCGTGGGACCGCGCCCGTAACATGGCCTGGTGATCAAGGTCTCGGTCGTCGTGCCCACCTACCAGACACCTCCCGAGGGACTGACCCGGCTCGTCGGGTCGCTCGATCGGCAGACCCTGCCGACGTCGGAGTTCGAAGTGATCTTCGTCGACGACGGCTCGCCGGACGACACCCTGCAACGGCTCCGCGGACTCCAGTCCACGCACCGCAACGTGCGGGTCGAGGCGATCGAAAATTCCGGATGGCCGTCGAAGCCCCGGAATGTGGGCATCGACCTCGCTCGGGGCGAGTACGTCGCTTTCATGGACCACGACGACGAGCTCTACCCGGATGCGCTCCGAGCGGCGTACGAGTTCGCCGCAGCCCATCGCGCAGACGTCGTCAGCGGCAAGGAGTCGCGAACCACCGATCCCGGGTGGGCGCTCGGAAGTTACGACGTGGATCGCCCCCAGGCGAAGGGGCGCGAGGACGTGCACCCGCTCCTCCCGATGAATCCCCACAAGCTCTACCGGAAGGCGTTCCTCGACCAGCACGGAATCCGTTTCCCCGAGGGGAGGCGGGTGCTGTGGGAGGACATCTTCTTCAACCTCCAGGTCGCCCGGGACGCGAAGGTGGTGTCCTCGCTCGCCAGCGTCCCGTACTACCACTGGGTGACGACCGAGGGCAGCGGGTCCACCACGTTCCTGAAGTCCAACGACGACTACTGGGAGTGGCTGCGTCGCGTCTGCTCCGCCACCGTCGAGACGCTGCCCGGCGAAGAGAACCGGATGCAGCGCGAACAGCTCGAGTTGCATCAGTACAACTCGCGCGTGGTCGGCGCTTTCGACCTCAAGTTCACCGAGCGATCCGAGCGCAACAAGAAGTTCATCTTCGAGCACGCGGCTGCCCTGCAGGCCGATTACGGCTACCGGCGTCTGGACAGTCGGCTCGCCGTATCGCGTCGGTTGCGCGCTGAGCTGCTCCATGCGGGTCGTCAGGATCTAATCGAGACGGTGTGCGCGCTGGATGCCGCTGTGCCCGGATGGGGGAGTGCCGACGCGGTGCAGTGGCGCGATGGCGTCCTCCACGTCGAGGGGGTCGTCGAGTGGGCCGATTCCTCGGGCCGTCGCCCCGCTCTGCGGCGCATGGGCAGCCGGATCGTCAAGGATCTTCCCCAGGAGGTCCTCGATGCGGTCTCCAGCGACGCGATCGACGTGACCCGGGAGATCGACGCGATCGAGCTCACGGCATTCGGTCACTCGCGACAGTCGCGGGTGGCCTGGGCCCTTGAGACGACCTCGGAGGTGAGCGTCGAGGATCGCCCCGACGGCACGGTCGGGATTGCCGGCCGGATGAGGTTCTCGATCGATCCGCGCCGCGCCGCGTTCGGTCGTCCTCTCGATAGCGGATCCCACTGGGACATCCGCCTGCATACGAGGTTCGGCAGCGCGACGACTGCACGCGCCGTCAAGTCCGCGATCCCCGCGTCCGTCTCGGTCGCCGACGGCCACCTTCACCTCGTCTACCCGAACGACGGCGGAGCCGCCACTCTCATCCCGGACGGCCAACAGGAAGCCGTTCGGCGGCTCAGCCCGACGGCTGCTTCTCTGGAGGGTGGCGATCTCGTGATCAGCCTCGATGGCCGACACGACGGCTCGGGGTCCGTCGACGCATCCGTGGGCGAGTGGAAGGCCGGCGCCGCCGGACCGCGAGCGACGGCGGCGACGCTGACGGTGAAGGACGGGCACGCTCTCCTCCGCATCCCCGGACCGCACCCCGACGTTCGTGAGCTCCGCATCGGAGACCGTGCTCCCGGAGGCGCCACATCGTGGTCCTTCCGGCGGCGGCCCGGCGGTGTCGACATGGCGCGCACGGCGCGTACGGCGCAGAGCGCGCGTCCCACGGCGAAGCCCGCGGCGCCGACCCTCCGCCGCAAGGTCGGCAAGGTGCTGCGCAAACTCGGGCTCCGTTGAGACGGCCCGGCGCTCAGGGCGATCGCGAACCGGTGCCGTAGAATCGGCAAAATGCCTGAACACACACCCCGTGGCGATGGAACGACCGCGACGGCACCCGTCGTCCGCGTGACCGGGAGCGCCGTCATCGACGGCGACATCGCCGAGATCGTCGGGCAGCCGCTCCCGTGGGAGCGGCTCCAGGGTGCCACGGTGCTCGTGACGGGCGCCGCAGGGATGATCCCCTCCTACGCCCTCTACACGCTGCTGGGTCTCAACGACGTTCGGGACGCGGGCA
Source organism: Microbacterium sp. CnD16-F (assembly GCF_024124465.1). NCBI lineage: Bacteria > Bacillati > Actinomycetota > Actinomycetes > Micrococcales > Microbacteriaceae > Microbacterium > Microbacterium sp. CnD16-F. The sequence goes on along the minus strand of NZ_JAMXSA010000023.1, from coordinate 27,959 downwards.
TCACCGTGATCGCGCTCGTGCGCGACCTCGACAAGGCACGGGCTCTTCTCGGCTCGGTGACCGACCGGGACGACGTCGTCCTGGTGAAGGGGGACGTCCGCGAAAGGATCGAGCTCGACCGCACGGTGGACCTGGTGATCCACGGCGCCTCTCCCGCACGCCCCGCGTTGCACGCAGCGAATCCCGTCGACTCCATCCGCGCGAACGTCAACGGCGCTTTCGGACTGCTCGACCTCTGCGTCGCCTCGGGGGGAGCGCGCTTCGTGCTGATGTCGTCGGCGGAGGTCTACGGCCAGCGCGCCGACGACGGATCCCTCGTCGGCGAGTCCGATTACGGCGCGGTCGACATCCTGACGCCCCGGGCGTCCTACATCGAAGGCAAGCGTGCGGCCGAGACGATCGCGGTGAGCTACCACGCACAGCACGGTGTCCCGATCACGATCGGCCGTTTCGGTCACATCTACGGACCGGTCATGGCTCTCGACGACGGCCGCGTCCAAGCCGATTTCGCTTCGGACGTCCTCGCGGGGCGCGACATCACGCTCAACAGCGACGGCAGCGCCCGCCGCACCTACACCTACCTCGCGGATGCCGTGTCCGGAATGTTCGCGGCGATCCTCCTGGGGGAGGACACCGCGTACAACATCTCCGATCGCGACGGGTTCATCAGCATCCGGGAGCTCGCCGAGGCGTTCACGCAGGCGCGACCCGAGAAGGGGCTCAGCGTGCGGTTCGCGGAGGGCGTCGACCTCAGCCGCTACAACGCCGTCAAGGGTCAGGGACTCGACGACGCGCGGCTCCGGGGCCTCGGGTGGGCCCCGCACGTCGGTCTGCAGCGGGGGCTCGACCGCACGCTGGCGTGGCACGAGGAGCGCGAAACGGGGTCCGGGTCGTGACGGATGCCGCTGTGCCTCCGGCATCCGTCGTCCCGGTGAGCGAGGCGGAGATCATCCGGCCTCTGCCGCCGTTCGACGTCACCGTCGACGAGCTCAGCTGGGAGAGGGCGAAGCTCACGATCCGCCTGTCGGTCGTCCAGGTGGGGGACTGGACGCCGCTGCCCCCTGAGCGGGGCGAGGTGCCCCCGCCCGCCGTCGACTTCCGACTCATCGACGGCAAGCGGCGCATCCCGGTGCCTTTCACCGCGGTCGGACCCGGCTCGTTCGAACTGCATGTCGACGTCCCGACGTTCCGGGACCGTCAGGCGATCCCCAACGGCACCTGGCGCATCGTGATGTTCGCGCACGGGGAACGGGTCGCGCCGGCGCGTTTCGACGGACGTTCGCTGCTCGAACTCGACGAGGGGTCCCGCGTCTTCCTGTACGACGGCAACCGCGCCGTCACGACCGTCTCGTTCGGCATCGCCGAGAACGCGGTCGACCTGGAACGGCTCGACTTCCTCATGCGGAGCTACCACCTCTTCCGCTCCCGACCGAAGCCGAAGAAGTTCCGTCCGATGAAGCGCCTCAAAGCGTTCTTCCTGGGCGCCCCCGCGAAGCAGCGGTACGCCGGACTCATCTACCAGCTGATCACCCGCACGGTCGGGGTGAAGCCCGGCCGCATCCTCTTCGCGTCCGATCAGCGTCTGCGCATCGAGGGCAACCTCCGTCGCGTCCAGGAGCGGATCGTCGAGCGCGGTCTGCAGGACCGCTTCGACATGAAGTACTCCTTCCGCCTGCCGCGCTCGGGCGGCTGGGGCACGACGCTCCGGATCATCTACCTGCTCGCGACGAGCGAGATCGTGCTTCTCGACGACTACTTCGGCATCCTCAAGAGTCTGCGGATGGACCCGCGCACCAAGGTCATCCAGCTCTGGCATGCCGGCAGCGGATTCAAGTCGGTCGGATACAGCCGCTTCGGCAACCTGGGGTCGCCCAAGCTCTGGCACCCGCACCGGCAGTACACCTTCGCCATCACGGGCTCGGAGCACCTGCGTCACGTCTACGCGGAAGCGTTCGGCATCGAGGAGGCCGCCGTCATCCCGACGGGCCTGCCGCGCGTCGACTGGTTCCTCGACACCACCTTGCGCGACCGGTTCCTTACGACGTTCGCCACCGAGTATCCGCAGATCGCCGGGAAGAAGGTCGTGCTGTTCGCGCCGACGTTCCGCGGACGGTCGATCTACACGGCGTTCTACGACTACAGCCAGATCGACTTCGACGCCCTGTACGAGGTGTGCGGCGACGACACCGTCGTCCTGTTCCGGATGCACCACTTCGTGAAGAACCCGATCGAGATCCCCGAGCAGTACCAGGATCGCTTCTTCGACTTCACGCACTACCCGGACGGGCTCAACCTGCTGCACGCGACGGATGTGCTCATCACCGACTACTCGTCGATCATCTACGAGTTCTCGCTGCTCGATCGCCCGATGCTGTTCTTCGCGCCCGACAAGGTGAACTACGCCGCGACGCGAGGTTTCCACCGCGACTACGACGAGACCGCCCCGGGCCGCGTCGCCGACACCTTCGACGACGTCATCGACGCGCTCCGCACCGGCGAGTTCGAGCAGGAGAAGGTCGCGGAGTTCCGTCGCCTCAACTTCGACCGCGTCGACACCGGGGCCGCCGACCGCGTCATCGACTGGCTGATCCTGGGTAACCCCGACACCGAGAAGATCACCGAGAGCCCGGTGCCGACCGAGCGTTCCGACGCGAACACCACAGAGTCCAGTGAGAAGGACGTCCCAGAAGAGGAGATCGCGTGAACATCGCCATCATTTTCGCCGGCGGGATCGGATCCCGGATGACGTCGGCGACCCTGCCGAAGCAGTTCCTCGAGATCCACGGCACACCGCTGATCGTCCACACGCTGCAGCACTTCCAGGACCACCCCGAGATCGACCGCATCGCCGTGTCCATCCTGCCGGAGTGGCGCGACCGTTTCGCGCGTCTGGTCGCCCGGTACGAGTTGACCAAGGTGAACTGGATCGTCGACGGCGGCGCGACCGGTCAGGAGTCCCGCCACCGCGCGCTGCGGGCCGTCGCCAACGAGGCTCCCGGTGACACCGTCGTCCTCCTGCACGACGGGGTGCGTCCCCTCATCAATGCGGACGTGATCTCGGCGAACATCGAGACCGTCCGCTCGCAGGGGCCTGCCATCACCAGCACGAAGTTCAACGAGACGATCATCTCCTCGGCCGCGGGCGCCGTCGACGAGGTCATCCCGCGCGACCACCTGTACGTCGCGCAGGCGCCGCAGAGCGGCCGTCTCGACACCGTCCTCGGCGTCTACGACCAGGCCGTCGCCGACGGCGAGAACGACTCGATCGACACCTGCAGCCTGCTGCGCCGGTACGGGCACACCCTGTACCGCGTCGACGGTCCGCGTTCGAACATCAAGATCACGACGGCCGAGGACTACTACGTCTGCCGCGCGTTCTTCGACGTCATCGAGCGCAACCAGATCGGCGGCTGAGGCGCGGGCTCAGCCCCCGGCGTTGCGCATCGCGGCGACGTTGACCGTGACGATCTGACCCGTCAGGTCGGATGCCGCCACGTTCAACGTGACGCGCGCGACGTCGGCCGGGTCGAGCAGGCTGTCGACCGGCTCCTCGCCGAAAGCCTGCGTCCGCATCGGGGTACGGGTGCGCTGCGGGTTGATGCAGTTGATGCGCACCCGGGACGCCTCCCACTCCTCGGCGAGGGCCTGCGTGAGATTCACGACACCCGCCTTGGTCGCCGAATAGGCGCTGTAGCCGGCCCGTCCACGGGTGTACGAGCTCGAGGTGAACAGCACGACCTGCCCCGCCGTCTCGGCGAGGTAGGGGTGCGACTCGCGAGCCACGACAGCCGGCGCGATCAGGTTCACCTGGATCGTGTCCTTCAGGTCCCGCTTGCGGCTCTCCACCAGCGGAGCGATGCGCAGCACGCCCGCGGTCACGATGACGACGTCGATCCGACCGCTCCGGGAGTGCGCCTCGGCGAGGGCGGCGCGCACGGCCTTGGCGGAGCGGATGTCGGTACCCGTCGACGACCGGCTGAACTCGTGGACCGTGGCCCCGGCATCCGTCGCCTGCTGGACGATGCTCTCACCGATCCCGTAGCTGCCGCCGAACACGACGACGGACTTCCCCGACAGGTCGGGGACCGTCGTCATGCTCTCGAGCGACAGGCTCGCGGACTGCAGCTGGAAGAGCTTGTCGGCGATGTGGACGTCGATGGGCTCGGTCACCTTCATGTTCTCGGCGGTCCCGTCGACGACGTAGATGGGGACGTCGGGCAGATAGGTGAAGACGACGCCGCAGTCGTCGGTCGCGCGGAAGTGCGGATCGGTCGCGGCGATCTCGTACGCCTTGCGGATCGTGCCGAGGCGGAAGGCCTGCGGCGTCTGTCCGCGACGGAGCAGAGAACGGTCCGGGATGCCGGTGATCAGCCGATCCGCGTCGACCTGGATGATCGTGTCCGCCGAGGGAATGGCGGTGTCGACGGCCTCGTAGGTGTCGAGGGCGCGCACGCAGTCCTCGATGATGCGGTCGTCGATGAAGGGACGGACCGCGTCGTGGAAGAGGACCTTCGTGTCGTCGCCCTCGAGCGCGGCGATGGCCAGCTGGGTGGTGTCGTTGCGGGTCTCGCCGCCGGGGAGGATGCGGCTGAGCTTCGTGAACCGGCCGGTGTCGAGCAGGTGGTCGAGCTCGCCGATCGCGGCCGCGTTCATCATGATGATGATCTCGTCGATGCGGGGGCTGGCCTCGAGCGCCTCGAGCGTGTGCTCGACGATCGCCTTGCCCGCGATCTTGATGAGCTGCTTGGGGATGCCGAGACCCACCCGGACTCCGATGCCACCCGCGAGGACGACGGCGACGGTACGGGCTGTGGTCACGGCGAGGGCTCCTCGTGAGTCGGTGCGGGCGTGCGCTGGCACGCCCGCACCATCCTATGCGAGGGGCTCTGCGGGCCCCCTGCCGGCCACGCGGTCGAGCACGAGTCGCGCGATCCGTTCCGTGCACGGGTGCCCGGTGGCGGCGCCCGTCTCGGCGACCCAGCGTGCGGCGAACGCCGCGGCATCCGTCGTCGTCGCGGTGTCGGCCTCGACGGCGGCCGCGAGCTCCCCGACGGTGGTGCATACGGGGCCGGGCAGGTCGCGCCGGTAGTCGAGGTAGAAGTCGCGGGTCGCCAGGTACTCGTCGAGGTCCGGAGCGAGGAAGTAGGTGGGGATGCCGCGCACGGCCGCCTCGAACAGCGTCGAGGAGTAGTCGGTGATGAAGACGTCGGCGACGGTCAGCATCTCCTGCGTCGAGAAGCCCTCGGCGGTGTCGACGGCGCTCCCGCGGAGCGTCATCAGGGGGTGGAGCTTCACGACCACGTGGACCCCGATCGCCGCGAGGGCGGCGACGACGTCGTCGGGGGCGGACATGGCGGTGTCCTCGATCCGGAACGTCGGGGCGAACACGGCCACACGCGCGTCCCGCAGATGCGGATGCCGGCGGTAGATGCGCTCGCGCGTGCGACGGGTGAGCTCCTCGTCGCGCAGGCGGTCCACGCGGGGCAGGGGAGCCACCACGATCCGGCTCTCGTCGGTGCCGAACGCCTCGGCGTACGGCGCGCGGCACGCCTCGCCGCTGGCCAGCACGAGGTCGTACCCCGCATGCATCCGCATGGCCTGCGCGAGGCGCGCATCGCGTCCTTCGCCTGTACCGAGGATGCTGAGACCGAACTTCTTGAAGGCTCCGAGAGCGTGCCAGATCTGGATGACGCTCAGCTCGTTTTTGTGCCGCAGCATGCTCGCGACCATGGAGTAGGTGTCGACGACCAGGACGCGCGCGGTGGCGACGTGGTACATCTGCACCAGCAGGTGCCCGGCGTAGCCGATCTTGCGGAGGAGGCCGGGCGGTACCATCCGCACGAGCGACACGACGGAGACGGACGGGTCCATGGCGGCGATCGCGGTCCGCAGGTCGATGAAGTCGTCGGTCTCCTCGGGGTGCTCCCGGCTGATCATCACCACCTTGCGTCGGGTGGGCAGCAGCTTGAGCGGCGCGTAGCAGACCCCGAGCACCGTCCGCGCGACGCGGGCCGCGAACACGTGCCGGCCGACCGGGCCGTCGATGCGGGTCGGCGCGACGGGGGGAGTGTCGAGCATCGTGGGGCGGTCGTGGACCTCACGGGGAGTGAGGATCATCTCGCGCACGATGCGCTCGGTCGAGCGGCCGTCGCACGCCGACATGAACCGCTCCCGGAACGCGGCGAGGTCGGCGCCGGCGCGCGCGTCACGGACGGCGGCGGCGAGGTCGGCGCCGTCGGTCACGAGGGGACCGGCGAGGTAGTCCTCGAACGGGTGGTAGAACGAGCGCTCCGCGGCGTAGACCTCGACGTCGGGGCAGAAGAAGACCATCGGGCGGCCGAGCAGGGAGAACTCGAAGATCGCCGAGGAGTAGTCCGTGATGAGGACGTCGGCCGCCATGAGCAGATCGTTGAGCTCGCGTTCCGCGGAGACGTCGAGGATCCGCTCGTGCGACGGGATTCCGGCGGTGGCGCGCGCGACGAACGGGTGCAGCTTGACGAGGACCACCCATTCCTCGCCCAACTCCTCGACGAGCCGGAGCCACGGCACCCAGTCCACGTCGTAGTGCGCGCTCAGCTGGCCGTTGCCCCGGAAGGTCGGCGCGAACACGGCGATGCGCTGCTCGGGTCGGATGCCGAGGCGGGTGCGGACCTCGGTGGCGCTGCGCGCGATCAGGTCGGTGTCGAAGAAGACGTCGGTGCGCGGCACGCCCAGCGCGTGGACCCGCGCGACGTCCATGTCGAACGCCTCCGCGTAATCGGGGCGGATCGCCTCCGAGCTCACCGTGGCATCCGTGTAGTTGCGGTGCGCGACGGACCCGGGGAGGGGGCCGCCGGGAAGGCCCGCGCGGCTCCAGCCGACCTTCTTGTAGGCACCGGCGGCGTGCCAGACCTGCAGCAGACGCGTCTCGGGACGCAGCTGCAACGGGTAGATCATCGGGTAGTAGTCGTCGAGGACGATGGTCTGCGCGCGGGCCAGCTCCCAGGGCAGTCGCAGCGAGTCGCGGAGGGGGCGCCGCTCGGCGAGGCTCCCCTTGAAGATGCCGACGACCTTCGCGTCCGGCCGCTGGCGTCGGATCTCGTCGCGGAGGAAGGCGATGTTGCCCGAGAAGCCCCGGCGGGAGTCCGAGAGGAAGAGGGTGCGTCCCTGCTGGACGCGCGCGATCCGCGAGGCGAGGGCGTAAAGGGCGATCCACAGCCCGAAGCGCCACCTCTGCAGGAAGGCGTTCCCTCGCAGACGCCTGCGAAGTGATCGCACGGTGGAACCTCCTGGATCGTGGCGGGTGTCGCTCGATTCTAAGCCGGTGCTCCGAGCCCGAACGTGTCGGGACGCTCCGACGCATCCGGGGGCAGGGGGCGCTCGCGCCGCCAGCCGCGGACGAGGGACGCCTGCGTGGCGCACAGCACGAGGAGGAACCACCCGAAGCCGCCGAGGGGGGAGCTCGTCACGACGGAGTCGGTGAGGAGCACGATGATGACCAGGGCCGGCCACACGTAGACCGTCGAACGCCGCTCACTCGCCGTCGCCCACGCGCGGGCGAGGGCGAGGCCGACGAAGGCGACGAGGAGCACGACCCCCACGGCGCCCGCCTGCAGCAGGACGTCCATCCAGACGTTGAGGGCCGAGGCATGCGGGCGGCCGGTGACGAGGCGGATGTACGTGAAGGGGGAGAGGTGGTCGGGCCAGGTGCCGACCCACCCCCATCCCTGGACCGGACGCAGCGCCGACATGTCGAGGATCACGTTCCACAGGCGGGAGCGGGTGAAGAAGTCGGGTTCCGCGTTGAGCCAGTACACCAGCGGTCGGCGGAAGATGTAGACGAGCACCAGCCCCACGACGACCACGCCGGCCAGGACCCCTTGCAGGACCGGGCGGACGTGGAGGGGGACGCGACGCAGGACGGCCAGCGCGCCCGTCGCGGCGCCCGAGACGAGGACCATCCCCAGGACGATGGGGGACGCGGTGAACATCGCCAGGACGGCCGCGAGCGAGACGGACCCGATCGCGACGCCCGCACTCACCGATCGCGTGCGCCATTCGACGAGGAAGGTCACGAGGGCGATGATCGTGACCACCCCGAGGACGGTGCGCGTGCCGAAGATCCCCTGGACGGGACCCCCGTCGGCGAGGTTGCCGGCGATGCCGAGGAAGGCGATGGGCAGGTCGAGCAGGATGCCGCTCAGGATCTCGAGTCCGAGCGAGACGCCGAGCAGCACGCGCAGGACGTCGCCGGTGGCGCGCACGGTCTGGAGCGTGTCGCGGAACTGGGCGACGACGACGGCGAGGAAGGTCGGGGCGCCCAGTTGCAGCCACCCCGTCAGGGTCGCCGAGGGCGACGCGGACCACCCCGCCGTGATGATGAGCCAGAGCAGGAGCATCAGGAGCGTGGTCGGGATGAGGTGGATGAGGCGGAGCTCCGCGCGGCGGGCGATCATCATCCCCGCGCCGATCAGGCAGAGACCGCTGAGGACGGCGCCGTACCCCGCGTTGCCCATGAGTTGGCGCAGCGCATGGGTGGAGAACAGGGCGCCGACGGTGACGAGGGTGTAGGCGGCGGCGACGTCGGGGGTCTGCAGCGCGGCGATGAGCCGGGGGAGCGCGCGCACGGTCCTCATCGCTCGGTCGGCCTGTCGCCCTGTTCGCCGATGAGGCGCTCCTCGGATGGTCCGCGGCCGACCAGCGGCGCCTGCTTGATCTTGAACGCGAAGAGGATGAGCAGGAACCATCCCCAGTTCAGCAGCGGCGTCGACTCGGCGAGGCCCTGCACGAGGAGGATCGCGCCCGTGAGGGTCGGGAGCAGCGTCACCGCGGTGTACGGCCGGTCCGCCACGAGGTCCCACCGGGGGCGGTCGACGGCGAAGAACCACGACCGCCAGACGAACGCGACGTACGCGGCGGCGATGAGGACGACGCCGACGGCGCCGAGCTGCAGGAAGACGTCCACCCACATGTTGTGCGCCTGCATGACGGTCTGACCGTGGTCCACGATCCAGCGGTCGAATGCCGGTTCGGTCGGGATCCAGGGCGTGGAGAAGCCCCAGCCGATCACCGGGTGCTCGACCGCCCGATCGAGGACCTTCTCCCAGATCGACTCGCGGCCGGTGAGGTCGCTCGAACGCCCGAGCGCCGAGAAGACGCGGTCTCGCAGCGCCCAGACCGCGAGCAGCCCGCCCACGGCGACGATCGCGTAGACGAGGTAGTAGCGGGTGCGCTCGCCGGCCCGGGTCGTCGTGCGCATCACCAGCACGGTGATGAGCACCACGACGACGGCGACGGCCGACACGGTCGCGGTCGCGGACCCCGCCCGGACGAAAAGGTACACCGCGAGGAGGATCCACAGCACGAGGACCGGGCGCCGAGGCGCGCGGGAGGCGATCCGGATGGCGAAGACGACGATGGCGAGGAGCGCGACGTAGGCGAGCGCGTTGGCGTTGCCGAAGACGCCCTGGATCCGCCCGCCGTCGAGCAGGTTGTCGCGAGACCACAGCACGATCGGATCGTCGACGGGCCCGTCGGGGCGGACGAAGTGCGGCAGGATCGGGCCGATCCAGACGAGGCTGACCCAGAGCTCGAAGAGGATCGACAGCGCCAGCATCCATTTCAGAGCGGATGCCAGGGCGCGCACGACCTCGCGCCAGGTGAGCACGGCGCCCACGAACAGGGCGCCGACCGTCGTCACGATGAGGAGGGCGACGGTGGCGAGGGTCGCGTCCGGCCAGTGCGACCAGAGGAGGGAGAGGACGGCGAAGGCGAGGTAGGCGAGCGCGTACCACGGCAGTCGGCGCCACTGCACGCGCGGGCGGATCGTCACCCACAGCACGACCGAGACGAGGAAGCTCACGATCCCGATGCCCGCGGCGACCTCTATGCCGAAGGCGAGAGGGAGGGCCGTGCCCGACAGGGTGATGACGAGCAGAAGGATGCACCAGCCCCGCAGGAGGATGTGGCTCGTCCGCTCGCGCGGCGGGGCGGCCGGCGGCGCCGAGACCGGGTGCGAGGAATGGACGGCCATGGTGACAGAAGGGTATCGCGCGGCCCTGTGCTTCCTGCTGCCTTGTGCTTCCTGCTGCCTGGTCGTTCCTCCGCACGCCCTAGGCTGATCGCGTGCTGGAGACCCTCTCGAACGAGCCCCGCGACTACGCCTGGGGATCCCCGTCCGCGATCGCCGACCTGCAGGGGCGGGTGCCGACCGGCGGCCCCGAGGCCGAGGTGTGGTTCGGCGACCACCCCGGCAGCCCCGCCCGCCTGGGGGACGGGCGGTCCCTGCCCGAGGCGCGCGCGGCGGCCGGAGAGCCGCCGCTGCCCTTTCTCCTGAAGATCCTCGCCGCCTCGTCGTCACTGTCGATCCAGGCCCACCCCGACCTCGCGCAGGCGAAGGCGGGCTTCGCCGCCGAGGAGGCCGCCGGGGTCCCGCGCGACGCCGGCGACCGCATCTACCGCGACGACAACCACAAGCCCGAGGTCATCGTGGCGCTGAGCGATCCGTTCCGCGCGCTCGTCGGTCTCCGCCCCGTCGCGGACACCCTCCGGCTCCTCGACGGACTGGGCGATGCCGCCGGGGTCGACCGTCTGCGCTCCGCCCTGACGGCGACCGACGCGTCCGCCGCCCTGCGCGGGGTGATCGAGGAGGTGCTCACCGGACGCGCCGAGGACGTCGTCCGCGACGTGTCGGATGCCGTGGCGGATGCGGTCGTGCCCGGCTTCGCGCAGGAGCTCGACGTCCTCCGCGCGATCGTCCGCGACTTCCCCGGGGACGCGGGCATCGTCGTCGCGCTCCTCATGAACCTCGTCGCCCTGCGTCCGGGGGAGGCCGTCTTCGCCCCGGCCGGTGTGCTGCACGCCTACCAGGACGGTCTCGGCGTCGAGTTGATGGCCGCGAGCGACAACGTCCTGCGCGGCGGTCTCACCCCGAAGCACATCGACGTCCCCGAGCTCCTGCGGATCGTCGACACCGAACCGGGACCAGCGCCGCTGCTGACACCCGTGCCGGAGGGTGAGGGCGAGGTGTTCGACGCCGGCGTCCCCGACTTCCTGCTCACGCGTCACGTCCTCGCCGGCGCGCCGGTGCAGGCGCCGCTCGGCGGTCCCGCGATCGTCCTGGCCGTGTCGGGGGAGGTCACCGTCGGGACCGCGGAGCGCGAGGTGACGCTCACGCCGGGGACGGCGGCGTACGCCCAGGACGAAACGTCGATCGCCCTGTCCGGCGACGGGGTCGCCTACCTCGCTCAGCCCGGCCGACCCGCCTGACGCGGCGACACGCCGGGAGCGTCAAGAAGATTCAATCACCGGTTGAGGGTTTACGATTTGCGACTTGACCGGAGCGAATCACACGGGTGTAATTAGGCATCGGCCGCACCGCGGCGAGTGTCTACAGGTGGGAGAGCAAGATGACGGGTTACCGTTCCGGCGTTCCCGAGAATTGGTTCGTCGACCCGGTGAACCTCGGGGTGCCCGGTGTCCGCCGGCGTGTCGAGACCGACGAGGACACCGCGCTCGCGTGGCAGGCCGATGCGCTCTGCGCACAGACCGACCCCGAGGCGTTCTTCCCCGAGAAGGGCGGCTCGACGCGTGACGCCAAGCGGATCTGCACGTCGTGCGACGTCCGCGGCGAATGCCTCGAGTACGCGCTCCAGAACGACGAGCGCTTCGGCATCTGGGGCGGACTGAGCGAGCGCGAGCGCCGCAAGCTCAAGCGTCGCGCGTCCTGACGCGATCCGCGCCACCCCGTCCGTCCTCCCCGAGTCGGGCGGGTCGCGACCTAGGCTGACCTGGTCATGCCCGCCCGAGTACACGCGATCCTCGTCGTCCGCCCCCACGGACGAGGCCCCACGGATCTCCATCTGAGCCGCACGCTGCGCGCGCTCGCCGCCCAGACGCGGCGAGCCGACGTGCTCACCGTGGTCCTCTGCGGACCCGACGAGACCCTGACGCGCCTCGCCTCCGAGTCCGGTGCGGAGGCGGTGATCGTCGCGGGCCGGAACACCGGCTTCGCGGAGGCCCTGCGTCTGGCCGGCCGTCGCATCTCGGGCGACGCGGTGTGGCTGCTCGCGCAGGACACCGCCCCCGCCCCCGATGCCCTCGCCCGGCTGGCCGGTGCCCTCGAGACCGCGCCGTCCGTCGCCCTCGCGGCGCCCAAGCTCGTCTCCTGGGACGATCCGACCCGCATCGTCTCGCTCGGCGTCACCCTGACGCGGACGGGCCGTACCGTCGGACTCGCCGACGGCGAACTCGACCAGGGCCAGCACGACGCCGGCGAGGACGTCCTCGGCTCCGACATCCGCGGCGTCCTCGTCCGTGCCCAGGTGTGGCAGGCGCTGGGGGGCGTCGACCCGGGGCTCGCCGGCGCGGACGAAGGTCTCGACCTCGGCATCCGCGCCCGATTGGCCGGCGGGCGCGTCGCTCTCGCACCGACCGCGATCGTCGCCGTCGCAGGAGACGGTGTCGCCGGTACCCCCACGGCGCGCTCCGCGGGTGCGCGCGGCCGGCGGCTCTACGCGGTGCGCAAAGCGCAACTGCACCGCCGGCTCGTCTACGCCCCCGCCCCGGTCGTCCCTCTGCACTGGCTGTCACTCCTGCCACTGGCCCTGTGGCGCACCCTCGGTCATCTCGTCGCGAAGAACCCGGGCAGGATCGGTCCGGAGTGGGCGGCATCCGTCTCGGTCCTGGTCGGACTCGCGTCCGTCATCCGGGCGCGCCGCACGATCCGCCGGACCCGCACGACGTCGTGGCTGTCCCTCGCGCAGCTGCGCATCGGTCGACGGGACCTGCGCGAACGCCTCGAAGACGAAGCGGATGCCGCGACCGCGCCGCGCGAGGAGCTCCGGTTCTTCAGCGGCGGCGGGGCGTGGGTCGTGCTGGGCGCCCTGGCCACGTCGCTCCTCTCCTTCAGTGCCCTGCTGGCGTGGCCGGTCCTCGGCGGCGGCGGACTCGCGCCGCTGCGCAGCGGCGTCCTCGCGCTCTGGACCGACGCCGCCTACGGGCCGCGTGCGCTCGGATGGGACACCGTCGGGCCCGCCGATCCGTTCGCGGCGGTCGTCGCGCTCATCGGCTCGCTCTCGCCGCTCGCGCCCTCGCGCGCTCTCGTGATCCTGTGGCTGCTCGCGCTGCCTCTGGCCGCCCTCGGCGGCTGGTTCGCGGCCACCCGCGTGACCGAGCGCTCGGTGCTGCGCTGCACGGTCGCGTTCGCCTGGGCGGTCGCCCCGACCTTCCTCGTCGCGCTCGTCGAGGGGCGGCCGGCGGCCGTCATCCTCCATCTCGCGCTGCCGTGGCTCGTCTATACGGCGACCGCGGCGCGTCGTTCCTGGAGCAGCGCTGGTCTCGCCTCGATCCTCCTCGTCATCGTCGTCGCGTGCGCGCCGTCGCTCGCCCCCGCGCTCGGTGCGCTGTGGCTCGTCGCCCTCATCCTCGCGATCGTCGTGCGGCGGGGCCGCGGGGCGGGCCGCATCATCTGGCTCGTGATCCCCTCTGTCGCCGTCTTCCTCCCCCTCGTCTGGTACCATCTGACGAGGGGCGACCCGTTGGCCGTGTTCGCCGACCCCGGGCGCCCGCTGGCCGTCGCCGGCAACCCCGACGGACTGCTGCCGAAGATCCTCTTCGCCTTCGGCTACCCGTCGACCGACGGCGCCGGCTGGCTGCAGTTCCTCGGCGAGGACGGCCGGGCATGGTGGGTCGCGGCCTTCACCGCACCCGTGCTCGTGCTGGCGCTGCTGGGCCCGGCCCTCGGCCGGCTCCTCCCCGCCTCGCTCGCGCTCGTGGCGGCGGGCCTCGGCGTCGCGACCGCGGTCCTGGCCTCCGGCATCGCGCTGACGGCAGGCAGCTCCGGACCGGTCGCGATCTGGCCGGGGAGCGCGCTCTCGCTCGCGTGGGCGGGCCTGCTCCTCGCCGCCGTCGCCGGGCTCGACGGGTTCCGCCGCGTCGACGCGCTCGTGCCGGTGGCGGCATCCCTCGTCATCGCGTTCCTCGCCATCGGCGCCGTCCCGGCCCTGACCGCGGTGATCCGCGGCGACGCGGCCCTCACGGACGGGCCCGCCAGCACCCTGCCCGCCTACGTGCAGACGGCGGGCAGCGAAGGGGAGCGGGACGGCGAGCAGACGGCGACGCTGGTCCTCACGGTCCAGGCGGATGCCGCCTACTCGGCCGCCGTCGTCTGGGGAGCGAGCGAGACCCTCGGCGGTCAGACGACCGTCCAGTCCACGCGCCCCGCGCTCACCGCCGGTGACCGCGAGCTCGCCCACGTGACCGCCGACCTGGTCTCCACCGCGACGGGTGACGTCGTGGCGGACCTCGCCCGGCACGGCATCGCGTACGTGCTGCTCGAGGAGGCGCCGGGGGAGAGCGACGTCGCGCGCGCGGCCCGCCTCGGCGCGCAGAACCTGCTTAATCAGCGAGCCGACCTCGTCAGCGTCGGCGAGACGGCGCGCGGGGCGCTGTGGAGCGTCGACGGGACGATCTCCGAGCGCACCGTGGACGACGCCTCAGGTCCGCATTCGATCCGCGTCGCCCTCCTGCAGCTCGGTGTCATCGTGGTCGCGCTCCTGCTCGCCGTCCCGACCCGCGCCAGCCTGCGCGCCGGGCGCCGGCATCCGCGCATCATCGGCGAAGGGGTCCGGCTGTGATCGCGGCGCGGACCGTCCGCCGCGGGGTCGGGGCGATCGTGAGCCTCGCCGTCGTGGCCGGCGCGTTCCTCGTCATCACGACGCCGTGGCAGGGCGTCGAGCGCTCGACGCTGTCGATCACGACGCGACCCGAGCCCGCGACCTCCGTCCTCTCCTGCGACGGTCCGCTCGTCGCGGTCGGGCGTGACGTCGAGGACCCGGGTGCCCTGCAGGTCGCCGCGGGCGCGAGGATCGTGTCGGGCACAGCCGCCGGGTCGCCCGAACCGGTCCCCGGCGAGATCGCCTCGGCGATCGAGGGCGCCGACCCGATCCCGTCGTTCTCCGCCGAGCCCGTCGACCGCGTCCGCGCGGACCTGGCCGCCGCGCAGTCCGCCCGGGTCGCAGCCGACGACCTCGCCGGCTTCGCCGCGTCGACGTGCGCCCCGCCCGCCATGGAGACCTGGCTCGCCGCCGGCAGCGGTCTCACCGGCGCCGCCGACCTGGTGGTGATCGCCAACCCCGGCGACGTCGCGTCGCGGGTCGATCTCACGGTGTTCGGCGCCGAGGGCCGCACCGCCCCGGAGGCCGGCACGAACATCCTCGTCCCCGCGGGGGAGCAGCGGATCGTCCCCCTCGCGGCGCTCGCCCTGAACGAGGCGAGCCCCGTCGTCCTCGTCTCCGCGAGCCAGGCACCGGTGCAGGCCGCCCTCCAGTCGATGCTCACCCGGACGCTCGTCCCCGTCGGCGTCGACCAGGGCGGCGCCACCGGACTGCCGCGCATGCAGCAGACGATCCCGGCGTTCTCGGCGGTGGGCGGCGGCGACGAACACACCGACACGACGATCCGTCTGCTGGCGCCGTCCGACGACACGACGGCATCCGTCACCGTCACCCCCGTGGGCGGGTCGATGACGGCCGCGTCGTTCACCGACCTCGCGCTCACCGCGGGGGTGCCGATCGAGGTCGACCTCGAGACGCTCCCCGAGGGGCGCTACCGCGTCGAGGTGCAGGCGGGTGCTCCCGTCGTCGCCGCCGCGCACACCTCCACGGGAGCGGATGCCGGGTCGGACTTCGCGTGGTACGGCACCGCCGACGACGTCCGCGTCCCCACACTGGTCGCGGTCTCGGACGGCCCCCGTCCGCAGCTCGCGCTCGTGAACCCGGGCCCGCAGGAGGTCGCCGCGGTGCTCGCGGACGGCGCCGGGGCGGGCGAGCCGCGCGAGGTCCGCGTGCCCGCCGGCGGGTCGGTGTCCGTCGACCTCGCCGCCGGGGAGCTCTACCGCCTGGATCCGGCGGGCGGGACGCTGCGGGCGAGCGTGACCTTCACCGCCTCCGACGCGATCGCGGGCTACGCGGTCGTGCCAGCCGACGCGGCGGCCGCACCCGTCGAGGTCCGGCCGCGCTGACGGGATCGCGGGTCAGAACCGGAAGCGGTCGGGACCGAGGTCCCAGGGATCGCGGTCGAGGTACTCCGCGGCCGCGCGGAACACGCAGCTCTCGATCATCATGCGCCGGTGCAGCTCGTCGTTGCGGTGCAGCCGCGCGAGGCGCTCGATGGGCAGGCGGAACAGCACGATCCGTTTCTGCTCGGACTGCACCACCCAGCGCGGGATGCCGTCGTCGTCGGCGGCGTCCGGCATCCATCCGATGTCGAAGCGGACCTCACGCAGTTCGGGCCAGGCGCTGCGCAGGAACTCGACGGCCGTCGTGACGGTCAGGTCGAACTTCTCGGCGCGCGTCTCGATGGCCGGCAGCGGCGGCCGGACGACCGGGCTGCGGTCGAGGCGTCCGTGCCGGCCGTGGCGGTCGGGGCGTGCGGTCGTGCGGGCGCGACGCCTCACGAATCCCCCTTGCAGCGCATGACGCCATCCTAGGCGCCCGGTGCCGCCGCGTCGGGCGCTCGCCCGATGTCCGCGCGCCAGGGGGCGATGCCGCGGGCGATCAGCGCGAGCGCGGCCTCGAAGGCGTCCGGTGCCGGTGCGGCGGCCGACTCCGGTGAGAGGGCGACAGTGGATGCCGCGGTGCCCCAGGCATCCGCCGCTCGCCGCTGCTGCTCGTGGAAGGTGACGCCCATGACGTAGTGTGTGACCGCGTCGGCGACGACGTCCGCAGCGAGGGAGTGGTCGATCGCGCGGAGGGCGTCGTGCACCGGGGAGGCGACCAGTCCGAGGGCGAGCGAGCTCGAGACGACCTCCGCGCCGTCGCGGTGCGCGAGCAGGCGGTCGTGCAGGCGGCGCCCGAGCGTCACCGCGGCCCGCTCGAGATCGTCGGAGTCGCCGTCGCGGAGCGCGACCGGGGCGAGGATGCGGGCGCTCACCTGAGCCAGCAGCTCCTGCTTGCTCGCGACGTGCCAGTAGAGCGCGCTGGGCTGCACCCCGAGCTCCTCGCCGAGGCGGCGCATCGACAGGTCGGGCAGGCCGACACGGTCGAGCAGGACGAGGGCCGCGTCGACGACGTCGTCCTTCGACCGCCGCGCGCCGCGGGGGTTTGGATCGCGCGGAGACATGCCGCTACCCTACCTGAACGGTGTTCACGTGAACGCTGTTCAGGAGGATGAGATGACCCACGACCACCCCGCCCGCACCCCGCGGCTCGACACGACCGACCTGGCCCGCGCCGCCGTCTTCGCCGGTGTCATCGCGATCCTGGGGCTGCCGGGGTCGTTCTCCGTCTTCGGCGGGGTGCCGATCACGGCGCAGACCCTCGGCGTCATGCTCGCCGGCGCCGTCCTGGGACCGCTCGTGGGCGCCGTCTCGGTCGGCACGCTGCTCGTGCTCGTCGCCGTCGGCCTGCCGCTGCTCGCGGGCGGACGCGGGGGAGCAGGTGTCTTCGTCGGCCCCACCGCGGGATACCTGGTCGGCTGGCTCGTCGGTGTCGTCGTGATCGGCCTCATCGTGCACCTGGGCGGCCGGCGGCCGGTGTGGTGGCGGACCTTCGCGGGCGTCGTGATCGGCGGGGTGGTCGTGGTCTACGCGTGCGGCATCCCGATCCAGAGCCTCGTCATGCGCATCGGAGTGGACCAGGCCCTCCTCGCGAACCTCGCGTTCGTCCCGGGCGACCTCGCGAAGGCCGTCGTCGCGACGGTCGTCGTCGGCGCGCTCGTGCGCGGCTATCCGCGCGCGTTCCGACGGACGTGGGCGCGCGCGGCCGCCCCGCGTGAGGCGGCGCCGGTCCGGTGACGAGCGCGCTCCGCTTCGTCGACGTGACGGTGCGGCTGGCCGACACCGACGTCCTGCGGGGGATCGACCTCGCCGTGGACGCGCGGACCGTCGCGATCGTCGGCGACAACGGGTCCGGCAAGTCGACCCTCGCGCGGCTGATCGGCGGGCTCGTCCGTCCGACGATGGGCCGCGTCGAGGTGCTGGGGCTCGACGCGGCGAGGGATGCCGCGGCCCTCCGACGTCGCGTGGCGGTCGTCTTCAGCAATCCCGACGCCCAGATCCTCATGCCGACGGTGGCCGAGGACGTCGCCTTCTCGTTGCGTGCGGACCGCCTGCCGCGGGCGGAGCGCGACGCCCGCGTCGCCGCCGCGCTGGAGCGTTTCGGGCTCACCCCGCTCGCGGACCGGCCCGCGTTCGAGCTGTCGGGCGGGCAGAAGCAGCTCCTCGCCCTGTGCGGCGCGTTCGTGCGGACGCCGGATCTCGTCGTGGCGGACGAGCCGACCGCGTTCCTCGACGGTCGCAACGCCCACCTCGTCGCGGGTCACCTGCTCGCCGACACCGGCCACCGCCTCGTCGTCGTGACGCACGACCTCGAGCTCGCCGCGCGATGCGACGTCGCGGTGCGGGTCGACGACGGACGCATCGCCCAGGTGGGGGAGGCGCCGGACGTGGTCGCCGCACACACCGCGAGGTGGCGGTGCTGACGCTGTACCGCTCCGGCGACGGCCCGTGGCACCGGATGCCCGCCGGACGCAAGACCGTGCTGCTGCTCATCCTCGTCCTCGCCGTCTCGCTGCTGCCTCCCGTCTGGCCGGCCGCGGTGGCGGCGTCCGTGCTGTGCCTCGCGTGCTACGCGGTGCCGGGCGTCGGGGTGCGGGAGCTCGGGCGGCAGGTCTGGGCGCTCCGCTGGCTCGTCCTCGTGGCTTTCGGCATCCCTTGCTTCTTCCTGGGTGTCGAGGCCGCCGCCGTCGGCACGGTCCGCATCGTCGCCGCGGTCGCCCTCGCGGGCCTGCTGTCGCTGACGACGCCGGTCGCGGTCCTCCTCGACGTCGTCGAGCGGGCGCTGCGACCGCTGCACCGCGTGGGGGTGGATGCCGCCCGCACGGCCCTCCTGCTCGTCGTCGCGCTCGGCACGGTGCCCACCCTGGCCCGTCTCGCGCGCGAGGTGCGCAGCGCGCAGCACGCGCGCGGCGCCCGCGGCATCCGGGTGTTCGTCGTCCCGTTCCTCGTCCTGGCGCTGCGCCACGCGGACGACCTGGGCGACGCCCTGACGGCGCGCGGCGTCCGCTGAACCCGGCGCGGCATCCCGGTGGCGGGGGAGGCGCCGGATAGCGTGGACGCGATGCTCGACAGACTCTGCTCCAAGGTGGGCTGCGCCCGCGAGGCCGTGACGACCCTGACCTACGACTACGGCGACCAGATGGCCGTCCTCGGTCCGCTCGGCGCCGGGAACGACCCGCACGCGCACGACCTGTGCGCCATCCACACCACTCGGATGTCGGTGCCCAAGGGCTGGGTCGTCGTGCGTCACGAGACCCTCCGCGTCTGAGCCGGCGTGGGAGAATGGGCGCGTGCCCACTCCCGTGAAGACCCTCGAACACGTCGTCGCCGACCTCTCGCTCGCCGACGCCGGCCGTCACCAGATCCGTCTCGCCGAGAACGAGATGCCGGGTCTCATGGCGCTGCGCGAAGAGTACGGCCCCTCGCAGCCCCTCGCCGGCGCGCGCATCGCCGGTTCGCTGCACATGACCGTCCAGACCGCGGTGCTCATCGAGACCCTCGTCGCCCTCGGCGCCCAGGTCCGCTGGGCCAGCTGCAACATCTTCTCGACGCAGGACGAGGCCGCCGCCGCCGTCGTCGTGGGACCCTCCGGCACCGTCGCCGAGCCCGCGGGGGTGCCGGTGTTCGCCTTCAAGGGCGAGACGCTCGAGCAGTACTGGGAGCTCGCCGACCGCATCTTCGACTGGTCGGAGGAGGGCTTCGACGGCCCCAACCTCATCCTCGACGACGGGGGTGACGCGACTCTCCTCGTCCACAAGGGCGCCGAGTTCGAAGCCGCGGGCGCCGTGCCCGAGGCGGGCCCCACCGACTCCGCCGAGTACCGCATCGTGCTCGAGACGCTCCGGCGCTCGCTCGCGCGCGACCCGCAGCGCTTCACGCGCATCGCGGCCGGTCTCCTCGGGGTGACGGAGGAGACCACGACCGGCGTGCACCGCCTCTACGAGCTCCACGCCGCGGGCAAGCTCCTGTTCCCCGGCATCAACGTCAACGACTCCGTCACGAAGTCGAAGTTCGACAACAAGTACGGCATCCGTCACTCGCTCCCCGACGGCATCAACCGGGCCACCGACGTCCTGATCGGCGGCAAGGTCGCGTTCGTCGTCGGGTACGGCGACGTCGGCAAGGGGGCCGCCGAGGCGCTGCGCGGCCAGGGCGCGCGCGTCATCGTGAGCGAAGTCGACCCGATCTGCGCCCTGCAGGCCGCGATGGACGGCTACCAGGTCGCCCGGCTCGAGGACGTCGCCGAGCAGGTCGACATCGTCATCACGGGGACGGGCAACACCCGCGTCGTGACCGTCGACCACCTGCTCTCCCTCAAGCACCTCGCCATCGTCGGCAACGTCGGTCACTTCGACGACGAGATCGACATGGCCGCGCTCGAGTCGCTGCCCGGTGTCGAGAAGATCGAGATCAAGCCGCAGGTGCACGAGTACCGGCTGCCGACCGGGCGCAGCATCCTGGTCCTGTCCGAGGGGCGTCTGCTGAACCTCGGCAACGCGACCGGACACCCGTCCTTCGTCATGAGCGCGTCGTTCACCAACCAGGTGCTCGCCCAGATCGAGCTGTACACGAAGCTCGACGAGTACCCGACGGGGGTCTACGTCCTGCCGAAGGCGCTCGACGAGAAGGTGGCGCGGCTGCACCTGCCGGCCCTGGGCGTGCAGCTGACGCAGCTCACCGACGAGCAGGCCGCCTACATCGGAGTGCCCGTCGACGGACCCTACAAGCTCGATCACTACCGCTACTGACCACGCGACACGCCCGGCTCGACTCTCTTTTGATCTGATCAAAAAAGAACTAGACTGAGGGCATGACCGATCCCGCCCCGAACCCCGACATCGCGCTCCGCGACGCCGGTCTGCGGGTGACGGAGTCGCGTCGTGCCGTCTTCGCCGCGCTCGCCGCCCACCCGCACGCCAGCGCGGAGGCGCTCTACGCCGCCGTGGCGGACGAGCTTCCCAAAGCGAGCCGGCAGTCGGTCTACAACGCGTTGCACGACTTCGCGGATGCGGCCCTCGTCCGCCGCATCGAGCCGGCCGGGCAGCCGATGCTCTTCGAACTCCGGGTCGACGACAACCACCACCACCTCGTCTGCACGTCGTGCGGGCGTGTGGAGGATGTGGACTGCGCCGTCGGCGCCGCTCCGTGCCTGCATCCCTCCGACGACCGCGGGTTCCGCATCGCGTCCGCCGAAGTCACCTACTGGGGTCTCTGCGCCGACTGCGCCGCCGAGACCGCCGCCTGACCATCCCCTCTCCACACCCCGAACGGAAGGATCACCATGAGCGACCGTGACCCCCAGGCCGAGCCCCTCGGCGCCGAGGCCACCGACGTCGACCAGGCCGTCACCCCCATCGACACGCCCGTCGACGAGCGCGCCGACGGCGAGGACCGTCCGCGTTCCAACCAGGCCGACGGATGCCCCGTCTTCCACGGCGCGCCCGGTGCCGACCGCGAGAACCACGGCGCACAGCCGCACCCGACCGTGGGGTCTGCGAACCAGGTCTGGTGGCCGAACCAGCTGAACCTCCGCATCCTGAAGAAGAACCCCGCCGTCGGCAACCCCGTCGGCGAGGACTTCGACTACAAGGCCGCGTTCGAGGGCCTCGACCTGGCCGCCGTGAAGGCGGACATCGCCGAGGTCCTCACCACCTCGCAGGACTGGTGGCCCGCCGACTTCGGCAACTACGGACCGCTCATGATCCGCATGGCGTGGCACTCCGCCGGCACCTACCGTGCGACCGACGGTCGCGGCGGCGGCGGCACCGGCCAGCAGCGTTTCGCGCCGCTGAACAGCTGGCCCGACAACGTCAACCTCGACAAGGCCCGCCGACTCCTCTGGCCCGTCAAGAAGAAGTACGGCCAGTCGCTGTCGTGGGGCGACCTCATGATCCTCGCCGGCAACGTCGCGCTCGAGACCATGGGCTTCGAGACGTTCGGCTTCGGCGGCGGCCGCCCCGACGTGTGGGAGCCGGACGACGACGTGTACTGGGGACCCGAGACGACGTGGCTCGCCGACGAGCGCTACAGCGGCGACCGCAACCTCGAGAAGCCGCTCGCGGCGGTCCAGATGGGTCTCATCTACGTCAACCCCGAGGGCCCGAACGGCGAGCCCGACCCGCTGAAGTCGGCCCGCGACATCCGTGAGACCTTCGGGCGGATGGGGATGGACGACGAGGAGACCGTCGCGCTCATCGCCGGTGGTCACACGTTCGGCAAGACCCACGGCGCCGCGCCTGACACGAACGTCGAGGCGAACCCCGAGGCCGCCGGCCTCGAGCAGCAGGGCCTCGGCTGGAAGAACAACCACGGCACCGGGAAGGGCGACGACACCATCACGTCGGGCCTCGAGGTCACGTGGACCTACCACCCGACCCGGTGGGACAACGAGTTCTTCCACATCCTCTACGCCTACGAGTGGGAGCTCATGCGCAGCCCCGGCGGGGGGCACCAGTGGCGGCCGAAGAACGGTGCCGGCGCCGACATGGTCCCGCTCGCGCACTCCGACGGGCGCCGCGAGCCCCGCATGCTCACGAGCGACCTGGCGCTGCGCACCGACCCGGCGTACGACGCGGTCTCGCGCCGCTTCAAGGACGACCCGGTCGCGTTCGGCGACGCGTTCGCCCGCGCGTGGTTCAAGCTGACCCACCGTGACATGGGCCCCGTGGCCCGCTACCTCGGACCCGAGGTGCCGCAGGAGGAGCTCATCTGGCAGGACCCCGTGCCCGCGGTGGACCACCCGCTGATCGACGAGGCCGCCGCCGCCGACCTGAAGCAGCGCATCCTCGCGACCGGCCTGACGGTGTCGCAGCTCGTCTCGACGACGTGGGCCGCGGCATCCACCTTCCGCGGCAGCGACAAGCGCGGCGGCGTGAACGGCGCCCGCATCCGTCTGGCTCCGCAGAAGGACTGGGAGGTCAACAACCCCGCCCAGCTGCAGACGGTCCTCGCCGCCCTCGAGGGCGTCAAGGCCGCCTTCGACGCCGAGCGGACGGACGGCACGAAGGTCTCGCTCGCCGACCTCATCGTGCTGGCAGGCAACGCCGGCGTCGAGAAGGCCGCGAAGGATGCCGGGGTCGAGGTCACCGTGCCGTTCCACCCCGGTCGTACCGACGCGTCGCAGGAGCAGACCGACGAACTGTCGTTCGGTTACCTCGAGCCGGCGGCCGACGGGTTCCGCAACTACTACGGACCGAACGCGTTCCTGCCCGCCGAGCACCACCTCATCGACAAGGCGAACCTGCTGACCCTGAGCGCGCCCGAGACGACCGTCCTCGTCGGCGGCCTCCGCGCCCTGGGGGCGAACTGGGACGGCTCGTCGCACGGCGTGTTCACCGACCGGCCCGGCGTCCTCACGAACGACGTGTTCGTGAACCTGCTCGACCTCGGTGCCACGTGGAAGCCGCTCGACCCCGGATCGCATGCGTTCCGCGGAACGGCGGCGGACGGTTCCGAGATCGGTGTCGGCACCCGCGTCGACCTCCTCTTCAGCGCGAACTCCGAACTGCGCGCGCTCGCCGAGGTCTACGCCTCGGACGACGCCGCGGAGAAGTTCGTCCGCGACTTCGTCGCCGCGTGGACGAAGGTCACCGAGCTCGACCGGTTCGACCTCCACGCCTGACCCCCGCCGGTCACCCGCACGGCCCGTCCCTCCGGGGCGGGCCGTGCGTCGTCCCGCCGGGCAGGTCACGGTTCGGTTACTGTGGACTCACCCGTGGGCGGAGCACCGGCATCCGCTGACCCCGAAGGACGACATCGGCCCTATGACATCGCGCATCCTGGTTGTCGACGACGACACCGCTCTCGCAGAGATGATCGGCATCGTGCTGCGCACCGAAGGCTTCGACGTCGCCTTCTGCGCCGACGGCGGCACCGCGGTCGACGCGTGGCGGGACGAGCGTCCGGATCTGATCCTGCTCGACCTCATGCTGCCGGGGATGGACGGGATCGAGGTGTGCACGCGGGTGCGCGCCGAGTCCGGCGTCCCGATCATCATGCTGACGGCCCGCACCGACACCGCCGACGTCGTTCGCGGGCTCGAATCCGGCGCCGACGACTACATCGTCAAGCCCTTCAACCCGAAGGAGCTCGTCGCGCGGATCAAGACCCGGCTGCGCCCCACGGCCGAGGCGCGCTCCGAGAGTCTGCGCATCGGGGACCTCACCGTCGACGTCGCGGCCCACGAGGTGCGCCGCGGGGATTCGCCGATCGCCCTCACGCCGCTCGAGTTCGAGCTCCTCGTCGCGCTCGCGTCCAAGCCGCAGCAGGTCTTCACCCGCGAGATGCTGCTCGAGCAGGTCTGGGGTTATCACTACAAGGCCGACACGCGCCTGGTGAACGTGCACGTCCAGCGCCTGCGGGCGAAGGTCGAGCGCGACCCCGACAACCCGCAGATCGTGACCACCGTGCGCGGCGTGGGCTATCGCGCCGGCGCCGCGGTGTGACCACCGGGAGCACCCCGCCGTGTCGGTGACCGCCCGCACCGGCACGCACACCGTCGTCCCGCCGTGGCGCGACTGGCGGTCCTGGCAGCGCCGCGTGCAGTACGCCTGGCGTCGCTCGCTGCGCTTCCGCACCCTGTCGGTGACCCTCACCCTCACGGCGCTGACGATCCTCGTCGCGCTCGTCTGGATGTCGCTCGCGATCCTCACCGACCTCTACGAGTCGCGCGCCGAACAGGTGCAGGATGCCGCGCAGCGCGCGACGCAGGCGGCGCAGAGCACGTTCGACGCGGCGGTCGTCGACAGCGACGAGGTCGCCCTTCAGGTGCTGATGGACGAGGTCCGGCGCGAGATCCTGTCGCGGCAGGCCGGGACGACGATGCTCGCGGTCTTCCGCATCGACGACGAGCCGTCGGCGATCGCGCCGCAGAACTTCGAGGCGGGCGGTCTCGAGGAGTCGATGATCTCTCCCGAGCTGCGCGAGAGCGTCCGCCTCACGGGGGACCGGCAGTGGTGGCAGTCGATCGGGCTGCCCGAGGCCGACGGGGGCGAGACGCCCGGGATCATCGTCGGTCAGCAACTGGTGCTGCCCGAAGCGGGGGCCTACGAGGTGTACTTCGCCTACGACCTCGGGTCCGAGGCGCAGACCCTGCAGTTCGTCCAGGTGACGCTGTGGGTCGTCGGTGTCGCCCTGCTCGTCCTCATCGGCGGGATCTCGCTCTTCGTGCTGCGTTCGGTGACCGTCCCGATCGCCCAGGCCGCCGAGACGAGCGCGAAGCTCGCGGCGGGGGACCTGGGCGTCCGACTGCCGGTGCGCGGCGAGGACGAGTTCGCGACCCTGGGCCGGTCGTTCAACGCGATGGCCGACAGCATCGAGGGGCAGATCAAGGAGCTCGCCGAGCTCTCGCTCGTCCAGCAGCGGTTCGTGTCGGACGTCTCGCACGAATTGCGGACGCCCCTGACGACCATCCGACTCGCGGCCGACATGATCAACGATCAGCGCGACGAGTTCGACGCGTCGACCGCGCGTGCCGCAGAGCTCCTGCACGCGCAGGTGCAGCGGTTCGAGGTGCTCCTCGCCGACCTCCTGGAGATCAGCCGCTACGACGCCGGCTCGGTGCAGCTCGAACTCGAACCGACGAGCCTCGCACACCTGGCGGAGGACGTCATCGAGTCGATGGCGCAGCTCGCCGAGCAGCACGGCAGCGACGTGCGACTGGTCGCCCCCGGAGGCTACTCGCCCGTCGACATGGACCCGCGCCGCATCCGCCGTATCGTCCGGAACCTCCTCGGCAACGCGATCGAGCACGGCGAGGGCCGGCCGATCGTCGTGACCGTCGACAGCGACCAGCGCGCCGTGGCCCTCGGCGTCCGCGACTTCGGTCTCGGGATGAGCGAGGCCGACGCCGAGCGGGTCTTCGACCGGTTCTGGCGCGCCGACCCGTCGCGTCGACGCACGATCGGCGGGACGGGTCTCGGACTCTCGATCGCCCTCGGCGACGCGCGACTGCACGGCGGCACGCTCGAGGTCTGGTCCGAGCTGGGCGGCGGCAGCCACTTCGTCCTCACCCTGCCGCGGCACGCGGGAGAGCACCTCTCGGGCCCGTCGCCCATCGAACTCGATCCCCGGGACGACGCCGCCCTCGGCGACCTCGGCCTCACCCAGCCCATCTCCCTGCCGCCCCGGGAGGAGAACCCGTGACCGTCCGTCGTCCGCTCGGTGCCGCCGTCCTGGTGGTCGTCGCCCTCGTCCTCTCGGCCTGCGCCGGGCTGCCCCTCGGGGGTCCCGTCCACGTCGGCAAGGCGATCGACGAGGTCGAGGGTCCGCCCGACTTCGCGTTCGTCCCGGACGGTCCGGTGAAGGATGCCACGCCCCAGCAGATCGTCGAGGGGTTCGTCGCGGCCGGTTCCGGCCCCCGCGGGAACTGGGAGGTCGCGCAGGAGTTCCTCACGACCCCGTTCCGTCAGCAGTGGCAGCCGCAGGCGAACGTCACCGTCTATCGTCCGGGGGAGAGCTCGATTTCCTCGCCCGCCGAGAACGAGATCGTCTTCACGGTCGACCCGGTCGCCAACGTCGACGCCACCGGATCGTACGAGCCGGCCGAGCAGGGCCGCATCCCGTTCGCCTTCTCCCTCGCGCAGGAGGACGGGCAGTGGCGCATCTCCCAGGCGCCCGACGGCATCGTCCTCGACGCCAACCGCTTCGCCTCGGTCTTCCAGAGCTACGATCTCGCCTACTTCGACCGCGGGTGGGACACGGTGATCCCCGACGTCCGCTGGTTCCCGTCGACCAACGCCGCCACGCGGATCACCGCCGCGCTCGTGTCGGGCACGCCGAGCCCGTGGCTGGCCGAGTCCGTGCGCACCGCGTTCACGGGCGAGGTGGGTCTCGCGCAGCCGTCGGTGCCCGTCGAGGCGGGGGTCGCGCGCATCTCGTTCGACCCGGCGATCCGGGACCTCGGCCGCGAGACGATCGCGCGCATGAAGACCCAGCTCGGCGCGAGCCTGGCGGGCGCCGGCATCCTCGACGTGCAGCTGCTCGTCGGGGACGAACCGTTGGACGTGACCGCCGTCCCGACCCGCTCGACCGCGGTCGACACGCGCCCGCTCGTCCTCCAGGACGGCAGGTTCGGGTTCCTCTCGGGCAACGACCTCGACGAGGTCGACGGCTTCGGGCAGGCCTTGCAGAGTCTCGACGCCCGGGCAGTCGAAACGGATGCCGCACGCCGGACGGCGGCGGTCCGGACGGGCTCCGGCGCGATCCTCCGCGTGCCCGCGAACGGCGAGTACACCGAGCTCGACACCCGCCCGGGCATGACGAAGCCGTCGATCGACACCGAGGGCTACATCTGGACGGTGCCGCGGGACCAGCCGGAGGAGGTCGTCGCGTACGGTCCCGACGGTACCGCGCAGACCATCCCGTCCGGCTGGGTGGGCGCAAGCGAGGTGAGCGCGATGCGGGTCTCCCGCGACGGTGCCCGGATCGCCGCGCTCGTGCGCAGCGGCGGCCGGTCGGCCGTCTGGGTGGCCGGCATCGTCCGGGACGAGAACGGGGCGCCGGTGTCGCTCGGCCAGCCGCTGCTCGTGGCGAACCTCGCCGGTCGCGGTGTCGACCTCGCGTGGGTCGACGGCGCGACGCTGGCCCTCGTCTTCGTCGACGGCGATCAGCGCGTCGTCCGTGAGCAGACGATCGGCGGGCAGGGCACGGAGGTGCGCGCGCCCGACGACGTCGTCGCGATCGCCGCCGGGAACCAGAGCGGCAGCGCGCGGCTGCTGACCTCCGACGGCAGCCTCTATGTGCAGCGCGGCTCGTGGCAGGTGATCGCCTCCGACGTGTCGGCCCTCGCCGTCCAGCAGGGTCTCCCCGGGTGAGTCCTCCTCCCCACCCGCCGCGGTGGGGAGACCCTCCTCGTTCTGCGCCGCCCGCGGGCGGGCGGGCGTGCCGGCGCGGCAGGCTGAGCGGATGCCGCCGCCCAGATCGG
>NZ_JAMXSA010000022.1:0-39561 GCF_024124465.1 Microbacterium sp. CnD16-F | reverse complement strand
CCGCGCCGACAGGTCCGTGCGCGGCATGGCAACATCCAGTGAAACTGTCATACCCACACTATAGACAAGCGCTTCTTTGTGTGACAAGTGGGCACTTGTCTAACGATCAACGTCCCTGGTCAGTACACCTAGAACAGGGTCGGGGCGGCCGCGATCGACCACGACGCACGGTGGTGTCCGGAAAGACCGTGCTCTTCGATGGCCGCGCGGTGTTCCGCGCTCGCGTACCCCTTGTTGCGAGCCCATCCGTAGACCGGCGCCTCGGCGTCCAGCTCACTCATGTGCTCGTCGCGCGCCACCTTCGCGATGACGGATGCTGCCGACGCCGACGCGCAGTCACGGTCGGCCTTGACGATGGGCAGGACGCCGCGACCCACCGGCGCGACCGGGGTGATGTAGTCGTGGTTCCCGTCGAGGACCACCAGGGCATCGCCGATGTCGACACCCTGCACGCGGAGCTCCTCGATGGCGCGCGCGGCGGCAAGGCCCAGGGCCCGGATGATCCCGACCTCGTCCACTTCCGCCGCCGACGCCCACCCCACCGCGTGGGCGGGCACCCAGGCCCGGACGCGTTCCGCCATCCCTGCTCGGCGCGGTTCGACGATGAGCTTCGAGTCCCGCAGTCCCGCCGGCACGCGACGCCGGCTGAACGCGGCGTCCGCGGCGACCGCGCCGACCGCGACGGGCCCCGCCAGCGCGCCCCGGCCGACCTCGTCGCACGCGATCACGAGGGGATGCTCCCGGAGCAGTCGACGCTCGAGCGACAGCGTCGGCGCGACCACGGCCATCACGGCGCCGGCACCCCGCGGAACACGTCGTGGTGCGAATCGATGAGACCGAACCGGTCGAACGGCCACGTGATGAGGAACGCCCGCCCGACGATGTTGTCCATCGGAACGAATCCCTGCCCCGGCTGCTCCTGCTGGTACCGCGAGTCCTGCGAGTTGTCGCGGTTGTCGCCGAGCACCCAGATCGAGCCCTCCGGCACCGTGACGTCGTAGTCGAACTCGTCGGGAGCCGACTGGTTCGGACCGAGGTCCAGGTAGGGCGTCTCGTCGATGGGCACGTCGTTGACGGTGACCTGCCCGAGCGCGTTGCAGCACACCACATGATCGCCGGGCAGACCGATGATGCGTTTGATGAGGTGGTCGTCGCTGTCGGACGCCGTGAGCCCGACGAGGGATCCCAGCCAGTCCAGCGCCGCCGTCAACGGAGGCTGCGCCGGCTCGTACGTCGTCGGGAGCCACCCGCCGGGGTCCCGGAAGACGACGACGTCGCCGCGTTCGTACCCGGTGAACCGCGGCGTCAACTCGTCGACGAGGATGCGGTCGCCCTTCAGCAGCGTGCGCTCCATCGAGCCGGACGGGATGTAGAACGACCGCACCAGGAAGGTCTTGACGAGGAAGGACACGAGGACGGCCACCAGGAGGATCACCAGGACGTCCCGGATGAACGGCCACGGTCCGCGTCGGGGACGGGAATCGGAGTCGCTGCCGAGCGTCGGGGACGGGGAATCGGTGGTCATGCTGTCCTTCACCGGTGCCGGGGTTCGGCGACCATCCACCAGCGTCGCACATCATGTGAACGCCGAGCACCGAAACACCCGGGAACGACGGATGCCCCGGGACTCGGTCCCGGGGCATCCAGTGGAGAACGCGATCAGTTGTCGCGCTTCTCCTTGATCTTGGCCTTCTTGCCACGCAGCTCGCGCAGGTAGTAGAGCTTCGCGCGACGCACGTCACCGCGGGTGACGACCTCGATGTGGTCGATCACCGGGCTGTGCACCGGGAAGGTGCGCTCGACGCCCACCTGGAAGCTGATCTTGCGGACCGTGAAGGTCTCACGGACGCCGTCGCCGGAGCGGCCGATGACGACACCCTGGAACACCTGGATGCGCGAACGGTTGCCTTCGGTGATGTTGACGTGCACCTTCACGGTGTCGCCGGCGTTGAAGACGGGGATGTCGGAGCGCAGCGAGGCTGCGTCGACGGAGTCGAGGATCTGCATGATCGTCACTTCCTGCGACCGCCTCAGGTCGACCGCGAGAGTAAGAGAGAAAAGGATGTGGCGCCCGTCGGAGCCGACTGGGCTCCGAACTCCCCCGAGGCAGAGAACTGTCAGGGCACAAAGGGTCATTCTGCCATGGATGCCGACGGCCGCCAAACCGCGGCGCGGCCTCACACGAGCGGGTCGCGCTTCTCCTCGACGACGACCACGCTCTCGGCTGTCCGAGCGGGCGCGGTGTACCTGCGCAGGATGACGGAGGGCCGTGTCTCCTGGAACAGCTGTCGCAGCGAGAGCCAGAACACGGCGAGGAAGACGACGATCGCCGCGATGAGGAGAGGCCAGAACCACGCCTCCGAGAAGAAGCCCACCGCGATGGTCAGGACGTGCCAGAGACCGACGCCGCCGACGTCCCACCAGGAGACCGCGCGCGTGTGCCGGACCGTGCCGCGGGAACGGATCAGGAGCGTCAGGACGAGCTGGCCGATGAGGACGGAGGGGATCGCGACGACCAGCACCCAGGCGAGCGCCCAGCCACCGGCATCCGACACGATCCATCCGATGATCAGCCACAGGGGCAGGATGACCGCGCTCGGCAGGAGCCAGAAGAAGAATCCACGACGCAGGGGCATCCTCCGATGCTACGCCGCCGGGCAGCCGCGGCGACCGCCGTCAGCTGATCACTCCCTGAGCAGGTCCGGGCGCCGTAGGCGGGTCCGCTCCACCTGCTGATCCCGCCGCCACTGCGCGACCCGCCCGTGGTGTCCACTGAGCAGCACGTCGGGAACGTCGTAGCCGCGCCACGATGCCGGCTTCGTGTAGGAGGGGTACTCGAGGAGGCCGTCCTCGTGCGACTCCTCGACGAGGCTCTCCGGGTTGCCGACGACGCCCGGGACGAGGCGTCCGACGGCCTCGATCATGGCCATCGCCGCGACTTCCCCGCCGTTCAGGACGTAGTCCCCCAGGCTCACGAGCCGCACGCGGCCGATGGTCGCGGCGTAGGCGAAGACGCGCTCGTCGATGCCTTCGTACCGCCCGCACCCGAAGACGATGTGCGGTTCGGTGCTCCACTCGCGCGCCACGGACTGGGTGAAGCGCTCCCCCGCCGGCGACGGGAAGACGAAGAGCGGTCCGGATGCGGCATCCGTCACCGTCTCGTGGGAGCCGGCGACGATCGCGTCGAGGGCCTGCGCCCACGGCTCGGGCTTCATGACCATCCCGGCGCCGCCGCCGTAGGGCGTGTCGTCGACGGTGCGGTGCCGGTCGGTCGTGTGGTCGCGGAGGTCGTGGACGCGGATGTCGAGCAATCCCGCGCCCCGAGCGCGCCCCAGCAGCGACACTTCGAGGACGTCGAAGAAGGCGGGGAAGATCGTGACGACGTCGATGCGCACGTCAGGACCCGGCGTCGGCCTCGTCGCCGGCCTCCGGACGAGGCTCGTCGTCACCGGGGAGGTCTTCGAACAACCCGGCGGGAGGAGTGACGACGAGACGACCGGCGCTCATGTCCACTTCGGGCACGATGGCCTTGACGAAGGGGACGAGCACCTCGCGGTCGTCCGCGGCAAGCTGGACACCCAGCAGATCCTGCGCCGGGAAGTGGTCGACCCGCGTCACGCGTCCGACGACCTCACCGTCGCGCACGACGTCGAGCCCCACGAGCTGGTGGTCGTACCAGGCGTCGTCCTCGACGACCGGCGCAGCGGCATCCTGGTCGATCCACAGGATGGCGCGGACGATGGATTCCGCGGCGGTGCGGTCGTCGATCCCGTCCAGGAAGACGACCGGGTGCGAGTTCATCCACTTGAACTCGCGGACCGTCACCGTCTTTCCGTGCCAGGGCGAGGACTCCGGCACTTGCAGGGTGAACTCCGCACCCGGGACGAACCGTCCGTCGGGGTCGTCGGTGTAGAGCTCGAGTTTGAGGGCGCCCTTCAGACCGTGCGCCTTGACGAGGCGCCCGACGCGGAGCTGCGTGCGAGCCGACTTCGCCGACACGTCAGTCGTCCGCGACGTCGACGCGGACGCGCGTACCGTCGGCCAGAGCGGAGATGAGGGTACGCAGGGCTTTCGCCGTGCGTCCGCCGCGCCCGATCACACGACCCCGGTCGTCGGGGTGCACACGCACCTCCAGCACCTCGCCGCGGGGCGACGAGCTGGAGGCGATGGTGACGTCGTCCGGGTGATCGACGATCCCCTTGACGATGTGTTCGAGCGCGGCGGCCAGCAAGGTCTTACTCGGACTCGGTCGCGTCGTCGGCGGCCTCGGCGTCGGCGGCGGGCGCCTCGGCCTTCTTCTCCGCCTTCGGCTTGATGACCGACTTCTTGGACGAGTCGAGCTCGAACGGCGCCTTGGGCTCCGCCGTCTTCACGGTGGAGACGGCGTCCTTGTCGCCCTTGAACTTGCCCCAGTCGCCCGTGAGCTTGAGGATGGCGGCGACCTGCTCGGTCGGCTGCGCACCGACGGAGAGCCAGTACTGCGCGCGCTCCGAGTCGACCTCGATGAACGAGGGCTGCTCGGTCGGGTGGTACTTGCCGATCTCCTCGATCACGCGGCCGTCGCGCTTGGTGCGCGAGTCGGCGACGACGATGCGGTAGTACGGCGCACGGATCTTGCCCATGCGCTTCAGACGGATCTTGACAGCCACAATTCTCCTGAATGGTGTTGCGAGTGATGATGAACGTCGCCTGGAGCGTGGGGTGCACACCCGGCGGGAGCTCTGCGGTGGACCTCCGAGCCGGATAGAGGGTCGGGCAAGGCGGTCCAACCGTCCATTCTGCCAGATGCGGAGGGATGCCGCGAACCGCCGGACGCGCGTGACACACTGGCCCCATGCCGGTGACCTTCGCCACATCCGCTCGTTCGACCGTCGGGATCGAGTGGGAGATCATGCTGGCCGACCGGACCACCGGCGATCTGGTCCCGGAGGCGCCCGCGATCCTCGACCAGATCGAGGAGCAGACCCGTCACGAGCGTCACACCGTCACCGGTGAACTGCTCACCAACACGATCGAGGTCACCAGCGGCGTGGGCGACACGGTGGCCGCAGCCGTGGACGACATCGCCGATGCGATCGCCCTGGTCCGCACCGTCACCGATCCCCGCGACATCGAGCTCCTGTGCGCGGGCAGCCACCCCTTCGCCCGGTGGTACGACCAGCAGGTGACCGATAAGACCCGGTACCACAAGCTCATCGAGCGTACCCAGTGGTGGGGGCGCAACATGATGATCTGGGGCATCCACGTGCACGTCGGGGTCGAAGACGTCGCGAAGGTCTTCCCCATGATCAACGCCCTCTCCGCCTACCTCCCCCACCTGCAGGCCCTGTCCGCTTCCAGCCCGTTCTGGGCAGGCGACCGCACGGGCTACGCATCCAACCGCGCCCTCGTCTTCCAGCAGCTCCCGACCGCGGGGCTGCCCTGGCCTCTCGAGTCCTGGGCGGAGTACGAGGCCTACCTCGCGGACATGGAGCGGACCGGCGTCATGGCGGACTCCACCGAGGTCCGCTGGGACATCCGACCGGCGCCGCGGTGGGGCACGATCGAGATCCGCGCCTGCGACGGGATGTCGACGCTCCCCGAGCTCGCCGCCGTCGCCGCCCTGGTCCAGGTGCTGGCCGAGCATTTCTCGCGCATGCTCGACGAGGGTCGCCCGCTCCCCACCATCCAGCCGTGGTTCGTCCGCGAGAACAAGTGGCGTGCGGCGCGCTACGGGCTGGATGCCGACGTCATCGTCGACCGCGCGGGCCGGCAGCGTCCCGTCGCCGACCATCTGCGCGAGGTGACCGAGGCCCTCGCGCCGCTCGCCGCGGAGCTCCACTGCGCGAAGGAGTTCGCGGGGGTCACGCAGATCCTCGACCAGGGCGCCAGCTACGCGCGTCAGACCCGCGTGGCCGATGCCGCCGACGGAGACCTGCGCGAGGTGGTCCACCATCTCATCCGCGAGTTCCGGGGCGGCCCCACGCTGCGCGAGGTCGTCTCGGTCGGCTGAGCTCTCAGCCCTTGCCGAAGAGCTTCTGGATCTCGGCCAGGTCCGCCTCGCTCGGCTGCGGCGCGCCGCCGAGGCCGAAGCCCGAGCCCGAGGGTGCGGTGTTCGCCGCCGCGAGGCCCGCGTTCTCGGCCGCGCGCTTGGCGGGGTTGCCCGACCTCGACCCGCCGCTGCTCTTCTGCTTCTTGCCACGCTTGCTCGATGCGCCCGGTTTGCCGCCGATCGCACCCATCCCGGGCATGGAGGGCACCCCGCCCCGCGCCACGGTCTTCATCATCTTGGCGGCCTGATCGAAGCGCTGCACGAGTTGGTTGACGTCGGTGACCGTCATCCCCGAGCCGCGCGCGATGCGGAGCCGCCGGGATCCGTTCAGGATCTTGGGGTTCCGGCGCTCGACGGGGGTCATGGACCGGATGATCGCCTCGGTGCGATCGATCTCGCGCTCGTCGAAGCTCTCGATCTGCTGCTTCATCTGGCCCATGCCGGGCAGCATCCCCAGCATCTTCTTCATCGAGCCCATCTTGCGGACCTGCTGCAGCTGCTCGAGGAAGTCCTCGAGGGTGAACTGCTCGGTCGCGAGCTTCTGCGCGACGCGCTGTGCTTCCTCCTCGTCGAACGCCTGCTGCGCCTGCTCGATGAGGGTGAGGATGTCACCGAGGTCGAGGATGCGGCTCGCCATCCGGTCGGGGTGGAAAGCCTCCAGGTCGTCGAGGCCTTCACCGGTCGACGCGAAGATGATGGGGCGGCCGGTGACCGACGCCACCGACAGCGCCGCACCGCCGCGGGCGTCGCCGTCGAGCTTCGACAGCACGACGCCGGTGAAGTCGACGCCGTCCTGGAACGCCTTCGCCGTGTTCACGGCGTCCTGTCCGATCATCGCGTCGATGACGAAGAGCACCTCGTCGGGATCGGTCGCCTTGCGGATGTTCGCGGCCTGCTTCATCAGCTCCGCGTCCACGCCCAGGCGTCCCGCGGTGTCGATGATGACGGTGTCGTACTGCTGGCGGCGCGCGTACTCGACGCCGTCACGGGCGACCTTCACCGGGTCGCCGACCCCGTTGCCGGGCTCGGGCGCGTAGATGGCGGCACCTGCGCGCTCGGCCACCACGGTCAGCTGGTTGACGGCGTTCGGACGCTGCAGGTCGCAGGCGACGAGGAGCGGAGTGTGACCGTCCTTCTCGAGCTGCTTCGCCAGCTTCCCGGCGAACGTCGTCTTACCGGAGCCCTGCAGGCCGGCGAGCATGATGACGGTGGGGGGCTGCTTCGCGAACTGCAGTCGCCGCTGCTGGCCGCCCAGGATGGCGACGAGCTCCTCGTTCACGATCTGGACGACCTGCTGCGCCGGATTGAGGGCGCGGTTCACCTCGTCACCGAGGGCGCGCTCGCGCACCTTGCCGGTGAAGTCCTTGACGACCTGGAGCGCCACGTCAGCGTCGAGGAGCGCGCGACGGATCTCGCGCACGGTCCCGTCGATGTCGGCGGGCGAGAGCTTGCCCTTCGTGCGGAGGTTGCGGAAGGTCTCGGTGAGACG
Organism: Microbacterium sp. CnD16-F; assembly: GCF_024124465.1. Lineage (NCBI taxonomy): Bacteria > Bacillati > Actinomycetota > Actinomycetes > Micrococcales > Microbacteriaceae > Microbacterium > Microbacterium sp. CnD16-F. The sequence continues at coordinate 32,041 of NZ_JAMXSA010000022.1, read as the reverse complement.
ATCGGAGAGCGTGCCGAAGGTAGCCATGATGGCTCGAGTTTAGTCGAGACCCGCCGACGCGCCGGCGAGGGACGCAAGCGTGGCCGCGGCCACCGCCAGAGCGCGGGCGAGCTCGTCAGGCAGGGACGATCTGCCGGCGCCCGAGCGGGCCCATCCGTCGATGGCGATCATGACGGCTGCAGCGTGGGCGGCCCCCGCGATCTCGGCGGCGACGGGTGGTGCCCCGAGCGCGGACCAGGATGCCGAAAGAGCCCGGGCGATCCGCGCCTGACGGACGGCGGCTCCCCGCTCGATCTCGTCCTGGACACCCATCGCCTCGGCGTGGACGAGCGCGAGGGCGAGGCTATCCGGCGCGAAGCCGTCGCAGAGCTCGATGAGCCCGGCGACGGGTTCGGACAGCGGCACCCGTGCGTGCAACCGGTCGATCCGACGGTCGAGCGAGGACCACAGGATCGCTTCCTTCGAGTCGAAGTAGTTGAAGAAGCTGGATCTGCTCACGCCCGCGCGGACGGAGATGTCGGTGACGGATGTCGCGTCGTACCCGCGCTCGAGGAAGAGCTCGCACGCCGCCTCGGAGAGCACCTCCCGAGAGGATGCGCGTGGTCGGCCGGTCGTCATGCGAGGAGCCTATCGTCGCGTATTGTTGCACGCAGTCCAAAAAACAGGAGATGGCCTCGTGATCGAGATCCGCACCGTAGGGATGGCCCCCGACCTCGTCCCGTATCGACAGGGCTGGGACCTCCAGCGCACCCTGCACGCCGACATCGTCGCGGGCACCCGCCCCGACACGCTGCTCCTCCTCGAACACGAAGCCGTCTACACGGCGGGCGCGCGTACGGCACGGCACGAGCGGCCGGTCGACGGAACGCCCGTCGTAGACGTCGACCGCGGCGGCAAGATCACCTGGCACGGTCCCGGACAACTCGTGGGCTACCCGCTCGTCCGACTTGCGGAACCCGTCGACGTCGTCGCGCACGTCCGCCGGCTGGAGGACCTGCTCATCGAGGTCATCCGGACCGTCGGTGTCGCGGGTGAGCGCGTCGACGGACGCAGTGGCGTCTGGGTCGAACGAGCGGGGTCGCTCGAGAAGGTGGCGGCGATCGGGGTCCGGGTGCAGCGCGGAGTCACGATGCACGGCTTCGCGCTGAACTGCGACAACTCCCTCGAACCGTTCCGCAGCATCATCCCCTGCGGGATCGCGGATGCCGGGGTGACGACCCTCAGCCAGGTCACCGGTCGCGACATCTCCCCCGTCGACGTCCTCCCCGCCGTCGTCGCGGCGTTCACGCGTGAGCACGGAGCGGAGGTCGCCGCATGAGCGCGAACACCGCACCCGAAGGCCGCCGGATGCTCCGGCTGGAGGTCCGCAACGCCGAGACCCCGATCGAGCGCAAGCCGGAATGGATCCGCACGAAGGCGAAGATGGGTCCCGAGTACCGGGAGCTGCAGGGACTCGTGAAGGACGAGGGACTCCACACCGTCTGTCAGGAGGCCGGCTGTCCCAACATCTTCGAGTGCTGGGAGGACCGGGAGGCCACGTTCCTCATCGGCGGCTCGCAGTGCACGAGGCGATGCGACTTCTGCCAGATCGACACGGGCAAACCGGCCGACTACGACACCGACGAGCCACGCCGTGTCGCCGAGAGCGTCACCCGCATGCGCCTGCGGTATGCGACCGTGACGTGCGTTGCGCGCGACGACCTGCCCGACGGCGGCGCGTGGCTCAATGCGGAGACCGTCCGCCGCATCCACGCCGACAACCCCGGTACGGGTGTGGAGCTCCTCGCCACGGACTTCAACGGTGACCCTGAGCTCCTGGACGTCGTGTTCGCGTCGCGCCCCGAGGTCTTCGCGCACAACGTCGAGACCGTGCCCCGCATCTTCAAGCGGATCCGACCGGCGTTCCGGTACGAGAGGTCGCTGGGCGTCCTCACCCGCGCGCGGGACGCAGGACTCATCACGAAGTCGAATCTGATCCTCGGGATGGGCGAGGAACGCGACGAGGTGGAGGACGCACTGCGCGACCTGCATGCCGCCGGTACCGACATCATCACCCTCACGCAGTACCTCCGCCCCACGCCGCGTCACCTTCCCGTGGCGCGGTGGGTCACGCCGCAGGAGTTCGTCGAACTGCGCGCGCTCGCCGAGTCCATCGGGTTCCTCGGGGTCCTGGCCGGACCGCTCGTGCGCTCGTCGTACCGCGCCGGGCGGCTCTGGGCGCGCTCGATGCGGTCGAAGGGTCGCGAGATCCCGGCGGCGCTGGCGCACCTCGCCGACGAGGCCGACGCCGAGGGATTCGCCCAGGCGGTCTGACGCCTCCTCCCCAGGTCGGGGGAGGCCGCATCCCTCCTCCACCTGGCACGGACGGGATCGCGCGCGGCGCGACGCTTCCTACCTTCGGGATGCCGGATGCACCGGCCTCACCGAAGGAGACACATGCGTACTTCACTTCCGCTCGCGACCGCTCTCGGCGCGGCCATGGCGCTCGCCGCCCTGCTCCCCCACACGGCCTCCGCGCCGACCACGCACGATGTGCCCGAGCCCGCGCCTGACACCGTGGTGTCCGTGACCGGTGACGCCGCGAACGGGTTCGAGATCGGGTACTACGACGGATCCGCCGAGTACCCCCCGACCGACTCCGAAGCGCTCGCCGAGTGCAGTGAATACGACACCCGCGTCGAGCGGGTGCGATGCCGCACCGAGGTGAAGACCTGGTACCGGGACCTCGCTACCCTGCGGGACGCGATCGACTGGGCGCACGCGTCGCGCGGCTGACCGCCCGGTGACGCAGACCGTTCAGTCGGCGCTGGTCACCGACTGGACGGCGCCCGAGACGTCGAGGTTGACCAGGAGGACGTCGTCGGTCGAGTCAGGGTCGAGGGCGTACTCCAGCACTGCGAAAGGGTCCTTGCCCCCGTGCTCGTCGGCGAGGATCGTCATGCTCATCAGCTGCAGGGAGCGGATGACGTCCATGTGGGTGTCACCCGAGACGTCGACGAGCAGGTCCTCGATGTCCTCGCCCAGCATCTCCTGCTGCTGGAGGATGAACTCCGTGACCTCGCTCGTGCGATCGTCCAGCTCGGAGACCATCGCGTTCCGGGCACGCAGATCGATGGTCTCCAACGCCGCGATCATGGCAGCCGCGACGTCGAGGGCGTCGATCGAGACGTCGTCTTGGTCGGGCGCGGTGAGGTCGACGGTCACCCGCTGATCACCGAAGTCCACGACCTCCGACCAGAAGATCGACCCGTCGGGTCCGGACTCGAGAAGTCCGAAGTAGTCGTGCTCGATCGCCATGCATCAATGAAACCAGCCTTGACGGTCGCGCGCGACCGCCTGGGTCAATCGACGAGGGCGGATGCGAAGACGTGGGGCGTGAAACCGGTCAGATCGCCGATCCCCTCACCCTGGCCGAGGAGCTTGACCGGGATGCCGGTGCGCTCCTGGACCGCGAGCACGAACCCGCCGCGGGCCGAGCCGTCGAGCTTCGTCAGGACGAGCCCCGTCACTCCGGCGTGCTCGAGGAACGCCTCGGCCTGCATGACCCCGTTCTGGCCGGTGGTGGCATCGAGCACGAGGAGGACCTCACTGATGGGCGCCTGCTTCTCTATGACCCGGCGGATCTTGGTCAACTCGTCCATGAGGCCGCCCTTGGTGTGCAGGCGGCCGGCCGTGTCCACGAGGACGATCTCGGTCCCGGTGCGGATCGCGTGCTCGATCGTCTGGAAGGCGACGGATGCCGGGTCCTGCCCCTCGTGCTGCGGGCGGACGATCGCTGCTCCCCCGCGCTCGGCCCACGTCGCGAGCTGATCCACCGCGGCCGCGCGGAAAGTATCGGCCGCGCCCACCACCACCGTCCGCCCGAAGCGCTTGAGGTAGCTCGCGAACTTCCCGATCGTCGTCGTCTTGCCGACCCCGTTGACCCCGACCACGAGCACCACCGCGGGGCGCTCCGTCAGCCGGAGGGTCGTGTCGAACTTCGCGAAGTGCTCCTCGAGCGTCTCGCGCAGCATCCGTTGCAGGTCCTTGGGATCCGTCGTGCGATACCGCTCGACCTTCTCGCGAAGCTCGTCGACGATGCGTTCGGTGATATCGGGCCCGAAGTCGGCGGTGAGCAACGCGGTCTCGAGGTCCTCCCACGTGTTCTCATCGATCGTCGGCTTGACGAACATGCCGCGCAGCGCGCGACCGAGGGACCAGGAGCTCTCCGCCATGCACCCAGGCTAGTTGACCGTGTCAGCCCTTCTCGCAGGCGATGCCGTCCTTGTCGCGGTCCATCTTCTTGTTGGCGTTGTAGAGCGCCGTCGAGACGTAGGGCTTGACGGTGAACAGCTTCTTCTTGCCGCTGACCGTGTTGTGGGTCACCCCCGCCCGGGCGACACCGCCCTTGTAGGTCTTGTTGAGCGCCGTGCAGTTCTTGAACGTCTTGATCGGCGGCTTCGCGGCCGGGACGATCGCCCGCACCTGTGACGCCGCGGCCGTCGGCGCGGCCGCGGCCGCAGTCACCGTCACCGGCGCTGCGACGAGCGCCGCCGCCAGCATCGTCGCCACCGCACTCCGCCGCAGCGTCCCCGCGTGCACCGAGATCCTCATCCCCACCCCTTGTGTCGTATCGGCGACGACGACACCGTCCCCGCTGCGCACACGCTAGCGCACGCCCGCTGCGCTCAGACGCCCGCCCGCTCGCGCACGCGCTGTCCCACGACGGCGGACACGCCGTCCTGACGCATCGACACGCCGTACAGGGCGTCCGCGATCTCCATCGTCCGCTTCTGATGCGTGATGACGATCAGCTGGCTCGATTCGCGCAGCTGCTCGAACACGCCGAGCAAGCGACCGAGGTTCGCGTCGTCGAGGGCGGCCTCGACCTCGTCGAGGATGTAGAAGGGGCTCGGCCGCGCCTTGAAGATCGCCGTCAGGAGCGCGACCGCCGCGAGGGACCTCTCCCCACCCGAAAGGAGCGACAGCCGCTCGATCTTCTTGCCCACGGGTCGGACGGCGACGTCGATCCCGGTCGTGAGCGGGTCGTCGGGGTCGGTGAGCGAGATGGAGCCCGTGCCCCCGGGGAAGAGGATCGGGAACACCTCCCCGAAGGCGACCTTGGTGTCCTCGAAGGCCGCGAGGAAGATCGTCTGCATCCGCTCGTCGAGCTCCTCGATGATCGTCAGCAGATCCGTCCGGGTGCGGACGAGGTCGTCCAGCTGCTCGGTCAGGAATGCGTGACGCTGCTCGAGCGCGGCGAACTCCTCCAGGGCAAGAGGATTCACGCGACCCAACTGCGCCAGCTTGCGCTCCGCATCCTGCAATCTGCGCATCTGCGCCGAGCGGTCGAACGGCGACGCCTCGCCCTCCTCCGCTCCCGGGACGGGGGCGTCGGGACCATATTCCGCGAGGAGAATATCCTCGGAGAGGCCGAGCTCGGACTGCACCCGGTCGAGGAGGCTCTGCACATGCAGCCGCTTCTCGTGCATCTGCAGCTCGAGGCCGTGCACTGACTCGGTGAGGCGATTCAGCCTCTCGCGAGCCGCCGCATCCTCCTTCCGGAGCTCGGCCAACTCGGCCGTCAGCGCCGTCCGCGTCTGCTCCGCGCGTTCCAGCTCGACCCGCGCCTGCGCCGTCGACCGGTCGATCGAGTCGAGGACGGGCGGCAGCGCACCGACGACCTCGGATGCGATCGCCCGCTGCGCGCGTCGGATCACGGCTCGACGGGCGGCCGCTTCGGCGGCTGCGCGCTCCTTCTCGCGTTGACGTTCGAGTTGCATCACGCGGCTCTCGGCGGCACGCACCCGTTCCCGGAGCGTTTCGACGTCGAGGCGTGTGTCCATCTCGCGCGCCCGAGCCGACTCGAGCGCATCGAGCAGACCGTCCCGGGCGGACGCATCCAGGATCGGACGCGGCATCTCCTCGGCGGCGCTGAAGGCCTCCGTCGCGGCCCGTGCCGCGTTCTCGGCATCCCGGGCCGCCGACTCGGCCTGAGCGAGGCCGGCGCGTAGCCGGTCGCACTCGGCCACCGCGGATTCCAGACGCACGGTCGCACGGTTGAGCTGTTCCGCGTGGGCCGCGAGAGCGGAGTCGTGCTCGCGCAGCGCGGCGAGAGCGTCACGGGTACGCTGGCGCGCCGCATCCCAGGCAGCCTGCGCGTCGGTCAGCGCTTCACGCAGGGTATCCGCGACCACCGTCACCTCGTCGAGACGGACACGGGCCGCGTCACGCTCGGCGGCGAGCTCGAGACGCGAGCGCGACTGCCCGGAACCGGCACGGATCGTGCTCGGCGTCACGGTCTCGCCCGCGCGCGTCACCACCACGACGCTGTGCCCCGCGTCGGCGGCCGACACGGCGGCGGCGTGGGCCGCATCCAGATCCTCCGCGATCGCGACACCCGCGAGGACGGCGCGGAGGCCCGCCGGCGCCTCGACGACGTCGACCGCCCAGGTCACCCCCGCTCCGAGGGGCGTCCTGCGAGGAGCCGCAGGACCGTCGGCCAAGGCGACGTCGATCGAACCCAGATCGTGCTCGCGCACCGTCGCGATGACCGCGCGTGCGGCCTCGAAGTCGTCGACGAGGACCCCCTCGGCGAGGGCGCCGAGTGCTGCGGCGATCGCCGCTTCATAGCCGGCCGAGACGCGGATCGCATCGCTGACGATGCCACGGATGCCGTCGCCACCCCGATCGACGACCGCCGCCGCGGCGTTGCGGATGTCGAGGGCGCGGCCGAGAGCCGCTGTCTCCGCCAGCAGCGACTCGCGCTCCCGCTCCGCCGCGTGCAACCGGTCGCGTATCGACCCCACCTCGGATTCGGCATCGGATGCCTCGCGCTGCGCGCGCTCGTACGCGGCCGAGTACTCCACCGCGGCGTCCGCAGGACCCTCGGTCGCCGGTTCGATCGCCGCCAGCGCGCCTTCCGCGTCGGCGCGACGCTCCTCGGCTGCATCGAGGGCGCGCTGCTGCCTCTCCACCGCCAGCCGAAGCGCCTCCGCCTTCGACCCGGCTGCCTCGGCTCGTCCTCTCAGTGAGGCGAGCCGCATGTCGTGCTCGGAGACCAGCGCACTCTGCGCGGCGATGTCGGTGTCGAGCGCATCGAGCTCGGCGCGCGCCCGGATGACGTCGCGCGCGGCGGCGGCGGCGGCATCCTGCGCGGCACCGAGACCCGACGCGATCTCGTCGATCTCCCGACGTGCGTCGTCGATGACGGCCTGGGTGACGGTGGTCCCGGTGTCCGGCTGGTCGCCGTCGTCGTCGAGCAGCGACAGACGCTGGCCGGCGAGCGAGTAGAGCCCGCGCAGTCGCTCCTGGACACGGCCGAGTTCGAACGTGACGGCGCGCGCCCGATCGACCGCCTCGGCGCGCTGATCGTTCTCGAGCTCGTCGATGCGGCGACGCAAGGCGTCGGCGCGGTCCTGCAGGACCAGCCGCTCGGCGTGACGCTCGTGCTCGGCTCGGGCGTGATCCGCCAGCTCCGCTCGGAGGCGCGACATCTCATCGGCGTAGAGGCGCGCCTTCGCGTCGCGCACGACGGCGGCGATCGTGGCCGCCTCGCGCGCGACTTCGGCCTGCTTGCCGAGCGGCTTCAACTGACGCCGCAGCTCGCCGGCCAGGTCGCTCAGCCGAGTGAGGTTCGCCTCCATCGCCTCGAGCTTGCGGAGAGTCTTCTCTTTGCGGCGACGGTGTTTGAGGATGCCGGCGGCCTCCTCGATGAAGCCGCGCCGATCCTCGGGACTCGCCTGCAGGACGGTGTCGAGTCGCCCCTGACCCACGATGACGTGCATCTCGCGCCCGAGCCCGGAATCGCTCAGCAACTCCTGGACGTCGAGGAGCCGACAGGTCTCGCCGTTGATGGCGTACTCGCTCGACCCGTTGCGGAACAGGGTCCGGCTGATCGTGACCTCGCTGTACTCGATCGGCAGCGCGCCGTCGGCGTTGTCGATCGTCAGCTGCACCTCCGCGCGGCCGAGGGGACCTCGTGTCGCCGTCCCGGCGAAGATGACGTCCTCCATCTTGCCGCCGCGGAGGGTCTTCGCCCCTTGCTCGCCCATCACCCAGGCGAGGGCGTCGACGACGTTCGACTTGCCCGATCCGTTGGGACCGACGATGCACGTGACGCCGGGCTCGAGGGCGAAGGTCGTCGGCTGCGCGAAGGATTTGAACCCCTTGAGCGTCACGCTCTTCAGGTGCATGCGGGTCCTCCGGGGTCGTCGTCCCGTCCACGCTAGCGGACGATTCCCGTTTCCCTCTTGACGCCGCGCGCGGGCCGGGTCTAGTGTCAGTGCTCGCGTCAGAAGTCTGAGAAAGGAGGTCCCCTGACATGATCATCGAAATGACACCCACCGGAATCGCGTCCACCGCGTTCCCGTGCGCGCTGGGGACCGTCTCCTTCGGCGCCGCGGTGGCAGACCGCATCCGTTCCGGCCGCTGACAGCCGTCACGGATCCCGTCTTCGGACGGTGAACTCTCCCACGCCCTGAGGGCGGACTCCGTCCGTCCCCTCCCGGATGCCGGGCCTCGTTGCCCGTGCGTCCCGCGTCCTCTCGTGCTGCGGCACGATCCTCCGCCGTGCTCCGCGGCATCCATCCCTTCCGAAATGAGATCACTCATGTCCACCCGCACCGCGCCGCAGCGCACCTCGGCGGTCCTCGCCGCGCTGCAGCATCCCACCTCGACGGGCACCTCCGCCCGTCAGACGTTCCTCGACCGGATCGCCCTGCGACTGGCCGTCGCGCTGCTCCTGTGGAGCACGCGCCCCGGCCCGGATCGCGAGGCCGTCCATGCCCGCCGTGCCCAGCGTCTCGCTCGCGAGGCGCGGGAAGCCGAGTGGGAACGCCGTCGTGCGCTCCTCGCTCCGCGTCGATGACACCCCCGGGGGGCCGCGACCCGTTCGCGGCCCCCTCCTCTCAGAAACGAGTCCCTCATGACCGCGTCAGTCCCCTTCGAACTGCGCCCCCTCGTCGTACCGGCCACCGTCGATGCCTCGGATGCCGCCGATTTCGTCGCCATGGTCGACGTCCGGAACGAGATCTACCGCGAGATCAGCGACAACGACGATGAAGCCGTGACACCGGCCCAACTGCTCCCCCACTTTCAACCCGACCCGGACAACGACAAGCGCAGCTGGATCGTTCTGGTCGAGGACCAGGTGGTGGGGCGCGTCATCGTCGACCTCCCCGCCGAGGAGGGGTCGCAGGTCGCCTACTGGACCGTCGAACTCCTCGAGCGGGTTCAGGGCAGGGGCATCGGCGGCGCGCTGTACGCCGTCGTCGAGGGCGCCGCCCGTGACGCGGGGCGCACCGTCCTGCAGGCATGGGCCGAGCACCCCGAGCCCGACGCCGGTGCGACCTCGGAACGCCTGGCCGCGCCGACGGGCTACGGGGAGATCCCGCTGGACCGTCCCGCGCGCTACTTCCGACGCCACGGGTACACGCTCGAACAGGTCGACCGGAAGAGCGTGCTCGAGATCGAACCCGCACTGCCGACCGTACGAGACCTCCTCGCCGACGCCCGATCGCATGCCGACGGTTACCGCGTGGAGCAGTGGATGCTCCCGACTCCCGAGGCCTACCGCGAGAGCTTCGCCTGGGCGAAGTCGCGGATGTCGACGGACGCCCCGGCGGCGGGGCTCGAGATCGACGAGGAGACCTGGGACGTCGAGCGCCTCGCGCGCCACGACGCCCGCTTCGTCGACGGCGGACAGACGGTGCTCGTCACGGTGGCCGTCCATGAGGCGACCGGCACGGTCGTCGCGTTCAACGAGCTCTGCTCCGGCGTCGACCCGACCGCGGCGACGCAGCAGATGGACACCCTCGTGCTCCGTGAGCATCGGGGGCATCGCCTCGGGCAGCTGGTGAAGTGCGCGGGCATCCTCCGGTGGCGCGAGGTCATGCCCCGGTCCTCCCGCATCGTCACCTGGAACGCCGAGGAGAATCGTCCGATGCTCAGCATCAACGAGACGATCGGCTTCGAGCCGGCGGCGTACATCGGCGCCTGGAAGAAGGTCCTCGATTAATCAGCGTCGCTGACACCGCGGGCAGTAGTGGCTCGATCGGTTGGTGAAGCTCACCCGCACGATCGGCGTGCCGCAGCGCGCGCAGGGCTGACCCGTCCGCCCGTAGGCGTTCAGGGAATGGGCGAAGTATCCCGCCTGTCCGTTGACGTTCACGTACTGCGCGTCGAAGCTCGTCCCGCCCTCGGCGAGGGCCCGGTCCAGCACGGCCCGGACCTCGCCGAGCAGGCGGGTGACGGCGCGCGTCGGGAGCTCGTTCGCGGGGCGTTCCGGATGCAGCCGCGCGGCCCACAGCGCCTCGTCGGCGTAGATATTCCCGATTCCGCTGACGACGGTCTGATCGAGCAGGGCACGCTTCACTGCGGAGCGCGTCCGACCGAGCGCAGCGCGGAACGCGCGGTCGTCGAAGGCGGGATCGAGCGCATCCCGGGCGATGTGCGCCACCTGCGTGGGGACGAGCGAGATATCGCTCCCCCGTCCTGCCGGGGCACCGTCGAGGGTGCGCTCGAGCCGATCGATCGCCAGGGAGCCGAAGGTCCGCTGGTCCACGAAGACCATCGCGATCTCACCGTGGGTCGGATGCCGCACATCGAAGCGGATCCGCTCGTGGCGGAGTGTCGGTGTGCCGGGCTCGCGCAGCAGCATCTGCCCGCTCATCCCGAGGTGACCGACGATGGCCTCGGCCGGTTCCGCACCGGCATCCGCCAGCGGCATCCAGAGGAACTTGCCGCGGCGGACCACGGCGTCCACGCGCCGACCCGTCAGCCGCGCTTCGAAGTCGGGTGCGTCGCCCGGGTGACGGGTGAGGGACCGGGCGTCCAGAACGGTGACGGCGTCGAGGCGAGCGCCGGCGAGAGCGGGGACGAGACCGGCGCGCACGACCTCGACTTCGGGCAGTTCGGGCACGGGGACTCAGGCCCGCGCGGAGAGTTCGCGCCAGACCGAGAGCGCTGCCGCCATCTCAGCCTGCTTCTTGCTCGAACCGCCGCCGGTCCGCGAGACCTCGCCGACGGCCACCGTCGCCGTGAACACCCGGTGGTGATCGGGTCCCGCCGCCTCGACGCTGTACGTCGGTGCCGCATAGCCCAGGCGCGCGGCGAGTTCCTGCAGGCTTGTCTTCGGGTCCATCGCGGCGCCGTACCGCTCGGGGTCCGCCATCAACGGGGACACCAGGCGCAGGACGAGGGCGGTCGCCGCTTCGATTCCGGCGGACAGGTAGGCGGCCCCGATGAGCGCCTCGGTGGTGTCGGCGAGGATCGAATCCTTGTCGCGCCCGCCGGTCTGGTCCTCGCCCCGGCCGAGCCGCAGGTGCGCACCGAGGCCCATGCCGCGGGCGACTTCCGCGAGAGCGACGGTCGAGACGACGCTCGCCCGCCGCTTGGCGAGGGATCCCTCATCCAGGTCGGGGTGCGTCCGATAGAGGTGGACGGTGACGGCCATGCCGAGGATCGAGTCGCCGAGGAACTCGAGACGCTCGTTGTGCGCGATACCGCCGTGCTCGTACGCGTACGAACGATGTGTCAACGCAAGCGACACAAGCTCGGGGTCGATCTCGACCCCGAGCTTGTGTGTGAGCACCGAGTGATCGGTGGCGGCGTCCGTCACGACGCGACGATCAGATGTCGGCGACCTTGCGGCCCTTGTACTCGAGGAACAGCTCCGTACCCTGCGAGTCGGTGACGACCTTCGCCTGGTGGGGACGGCTGTAGACGACCTTGCCGTTCTCGATGGTCTTGACGAGCGTGGGGGCCTCGGCCTTCCACTGCGCGCGGCGCGAACGGGTGTTGGAGCGGGAGACCTTCCGCTTCGGGGGGTTACCTGCCATGGTCAGCTCTTCTCTGTGTCGTCGGCGTCGGGGCGCGTGGCCTCGTCGTCGTGGTCTGGGGTTCGGGCCGACAAGGCGGCCAGCGCATTCCAGCGCGGGTCGATCTGAGTCTCCGGGACCGGTGCTCCGGTCAGCCTCTCGCCCGTGGACGGATCTAGTCCGGGGCAATCCGGCTGACACACCGGCTGGAACGGAAGCGACAGGACGATCGCATCCCTGACAGGAGTTTCAAGATCCACGTGGTCGTCTTGAACCTCGAAGTCAGTCGCTTCATCCCCAGAATACCCGAAGAGCTCCTGAAACTCGACTTCGAGGGGGTGTGTCAGGTCCACGAGGCAACGGCTGCACTGGCCGTCGTAGGTCGTGGCGATCTCGGCAGTGACCAGGATGCCCTCGTGCACCGACTCGAGACGGACGTCGACCTCGACCTCTCCCCCCGCGCGGACGAAGGCGAGGCCCTCTCCCCATTTCTCCGGTGCGGGGACCCGCAGTTCGAACTCGCGCATCTCACCGGGAGCCCGGACGATGTCGCGGACGGGGAGGACGAACGGACCGCTCACACGCTTTCTGACCACGGTCGTCCATCGTACGCGTGCGCGGACGCCGGCGGGCCGGATCAGGCGGGGTGGGCTCCCGTGTCGAGGAATCGCGCGACCGGAGCCGGGACGAACGGGGACACGTCACCGCCGAGCGAGGCCACCTGGCGCACGAGCGAGCTCGAGACGAGCGCGTGCGCGGGATCGGGCAGCAGGAACACGGTCTCCACGTGGGCGAGGTGGCGGTTCACGATCGCCATGGGCGTCTCGTAGGCGACATCCACCTGCGAACGGATCCCCTTCACGAGCACCCCCGCGTCCACGTCCGTCGCGTAATCGACGAGCAGCCCGACGCTCCATGCCGCCACGACGACATCACCCTCGATGTCGCTCTCGGCGATGGACTGCTCGAGCAGCGTCAGTCGCTGCGCGATCGGGAGCATCGCCTCTTTCCCCGGGTTGTGGACCACGAGGACGTGCAGCTGGTCGTAGAGGGCGGCCGCGCGTCGGATCACATCGAGGTGGCCGAGCGTCGGCGGGTCGAAGGAGCCGGGCACGACGGCGATCCGGTTGTTCATATCGACGAGCCTAACGATGCGACACGACGTGGAGCGGGTCAGTTCTTCGCGAGGGCGGCACGCTCGCGGTGACTCACGCGCCCGGAGATGGCCGCAGCGAGGCCCGGGTGGCGATCCAGGGCCGGGTCCTCCGCGAGAAGACGCTCGGCCTCGGCGCGGGCGGTGGCGATCAGATCGGCATCCGCCACGACACGCAGCAGTCGCAGGGACGAGCGGACGCCCGACTGCGCATCGCCCAGCACGTCCCCCTCGCCCCGCAGGTCGAGGTCGACCTCGGCGAGTTCGAAACCGTCCGTCGTCGCCGCGACCGCCCCCACGCGAGCGCGGGCCGGGGTGTAGGGATCGGCCTCGGTGACGAGGATGCAGAGCCCGGGGACCGCACCGCGGCCGACGCGACCGCGGAGCTGGTGCAGCTGGGACACCCCGAAGCGGTCTGCTTCGAGGATGACCATGGTGGACGCGTTGGGGACGTCGACGCCGACCTCGACCACGGTGGTCGCGACGAGCACGTCGATGTCGCCGCGGGCGAACGCCTGCATCACGGCATCCTTCTCATCGGCGGGCATCTTGCCGTGCAGGATCTGGACGCGGATGTCGCGGTAGTCCGGGTGGCTCTCGAGGAGCGCCGCCGCCTGCAGGACGCCCCAGCGGGTGCGGCCGGGCTCGGCCTCCTCGACGGGTTCGTCCTCGTCCGTCTCGGTCGACGCGTCGATCGCCGGACACACGACGAAGGCCTGCCGTCCGAGCCGCACCTCCTCGGCCACGCGCTCCCAGACGCGAGCGAACCAGCCCGGCTTCTCCCCCACCGGCGCGACGAAGGTCGAGATGCCCGCCCGGCCGCCCGGCATCGTCCGGATCGTCGAGACGTCGAGGTCGCCGAACACCGTCATCGCGACGGTGCGAGGGATGGGCGTCGCCGTGAGCACGAGGACGTGCGGGGAACTCCCCTTCGCGCGGAGGGTCTCGCGCTGATCGACGCCGAACCGGTGCTGCTCGTCGACGACGACGAGACCCAGGTCGGCGAACGTCGTCGACTCGCTGAGGAGCGCGTGCGTCCCGACGACGATGCGCGCCTGGCCCGACGCCACCCGCAGGGCGGCGCGACGGCGTTCCGCGGCGGGTTGCTGACCCGTGAGGAGTGTCGGCATCAGTTCCGGTGCGAGCGCGGGTCCGAGCATGCGTGCCATCGAGCGGACGTGCTGCGCCGCCAGCACCTCGGTGGGGGCGATGAGCGCGGACTGGCCGCCCGACTGGGCGACCTGGAGCATGGCGCGGAGCGCGACCAGCGTCTTGCCGGAGCCGACCTCCCCCTGCACGAGCCGGTTCATCGGCCACTCGCCGACGAGGTCCGCCGCGATGCGGTCGCCCACTGTGTGCTGATCGGGGGTGCGCTCGAAGGGCAGCGCGGCATCGAAACGCTCGAGGAGGTCGCCCGCGGGGCGCGCGGTCGCCGACATCATGCGCACGAACTGCCGCTGCTGCAGGAGCGCCGCCTGCAGGACGAACGCCTCGTGCATCCGCAGGGTCTCGCGCGCCGGACCGATCTGGTCGAAGGACTCCGGTGCGTGCATGCGCACGAGCGCCGTCCGGGCATCGAGCAGGCCCTGCGCGGCGCGGAAGGCGTCGGGGAGCGGTTCGGGCACCTCGCCGAGCCCGGTCAGCACCTGGTCGACGCAGCGTTTGACCTGCCAGCTGGAGAACGTGCTCGTGGCCGGGTAGATCGGGATGGGGACGTTGTGCCACGCCTCGGCGCTCAGCCGGGCCGTGCCCTCGTCGTCGAAGAGCTCGTAGTCGGGATGCGTCAGCTGCTTCTGCCCCCGGTACTCCCCCACCTTGCCCGAGAAGATCCCCTGGCGCCCGGCACGCAGGTCCTTCACCCGCCACGACTGCCCGAAGAACGTCAGGGACATCGTGCCGTTGCCGTCGCCGATCAGGACCTCGACGATCTCGCCGCGACGACCGCGCATCTGCCGTGTCGTCGCCGAGAGCACCTCGGCGACGATCGTCACCAGCTCGCCGACCGGGAGTTGGGCGATCGGTGTCAACTGGCCGCGGCTCGCGAAGCGTCGCGGGTAGTGCGCCATCAGGTCGCCCACCGTGGTCATCTGGAACGCTCGACGCAGCCCCTTCGCCAGCGTGTCGCCGACCGCCTCGGCGAGCGGTGTGGCGAGCGAGTACGACGGCATGCCTCGAGTCTAGGAGCGGGCGCGGACGCCGCTATCGTGGCGGGGTGACGAGGATCATCGCGGGAGACGCCGGCTCACTGCCCTTGGTCGTGCCGAGCGCCGGCACGCGGCCGACGAGCGAGCGCGTGCGCGAGTCGCTCTTCGGCGCCCTCGACGCCGGCGACGTGCTCGCCGGGGCTGCCGTGCTCGACCTCTACGCGGGGTCGGGAGCGCTGGGTCTCGAGGCGGTGAGCCGCGGGGCCGCGTCGGCCGACCTCGTCGAGCGCGCGCCGCGCGCGGCATCCGTCATCGACCGCAACGTCCGCGCCGTGGGGCCCAGCCTCCCGGGGCGCCGGCTGACCGTGCACCGGTCCGCCGCCGACACGTTCCTGCGGGCCGGCGGACCCGCGTTCGACCTCGTGTTCGTCGACCCGCCCTACGACATGACGGATGCCGAGGTGTCGACGACGCTCGGGCTGCTCGTGCCGCGGCTCACCCCCGCCGCGACGGTCGTCGTCGAACGCGCGACGCGCTCCGGAGAGCCGCTCCTGCCCGACGGTCTCGTCGTCGACCGCAGCAAGAAGTACGGCGACACGACGCTGTGGTGGCTCGCGCGATCGGGTCAGCCGAGCGCCGCGTCCCAGTCCGAATAGGGATCCCACCCGCCGAGACCGTCCGGCGCGACGCCCCGGATCAGGACGGGCGCCTCCCGCCGCTGCGCGACACGACCGATCACGGTGAAGCCGGCAGGCGCGGTGCCGGCCGGGAAGCACGCGAGCAGCGCGTGGTCCTCGCCGCCGGAGAGCGCGTCGTCACCGAGGTCCGCCTCGATGAGGAGCGTCACCTCGGAGGCGTCCGCCAGTCGGGTCGCGTCGAGGATGAGGCCGTCCGAGACGTCCATGAGGGCGGTCGCGCCGGCTCGCGCGGCAGCGAGCCCCAGCCGCACCGGCGGCTGCGGCCGGAGCTGAGCCGAGAGGTCCCGGCGCTCCTGCTCGGTGAGGACAGCGAGGTCGACGGCGACCGGGCGTGCCTCGTCGTCGCGGAAGCGGGTGAACAGCAGGCGGAGGCCGCGGGCCGCCGCGCCGAGCCCGCCCGCGACGGCGACGTCGTCACCCGGCCGCGCTCCGGAGCGGAGCACCGGCGAGACGCCGTCCAGGACGCCCAGGGCGGTGACGGCGACGGTGAGGGTGTCGGACACGGTCAGGTCCCCGCCCTCCACTGCGCACCCGGGTGCCAGCTCGTCGAGTGCGTCGCGGAACCCCGCCGCGAGGTCGTCGACGAAGGCGGCGGGGAGAGAATCCGGCAGGGCCAGGGCGACGAGCAGAGCCGTGGGGCGCGCGCCCATCGCGGCGACATCGGCGAGGTTGACGGCGGCGGCCTTGTATCCGAGGTCCCGCGGCGACGTCCACGCCAATCGGAAGTCGGGACCGTGGACGAGGGTGTCGGTCGTCGCCACGACGCGGCCGCCCGGGACGGCCAGGACCGCGGCGTCATCACCGGGGCCCACCTCGGCGCGCGAGAGCGGTCCGAGGACGCGCAGGATGCGGCGCAGCAGCTCCGCTTCGGAGACGTCGCGCACACGGAGCTCACCCATGGCTCCACGGTAGCCTGGAGCGATGCCCCGGACCCGCTCGACCGTCGCGCTCGCCCTCCTCGTCGCCGGTGTCGCGGCACTGTCGGGGTGCTCGTCGACGGTGGCGGTCGAGGCCGCCCCCGGAGCCGACGACCCGCGCTGCGCGGAGGTCATGGTGCGGCTGCCCGACGACCTGGGCGACCAGCCGCGGCGCTGGACCGACGCGCAGTCGACCGCCGCCTGGGGCGACCCCACGACCGTGCAGCTCGCGTGCGGGGTCCCGCCCCTCGGTCCGTCGGAGCTTCCCTGCGTGACGGTCGACGGTGTCGACTGGGTCGTCGACGACTCGCGGGCACCGCTGTACCGCATCACGACCTACGGCCGCGAACCGGCGATCCAGCTCATCATCAACTACGACGAGGTCAGCTCGAGCGGTCCGGTGAGCGCCGTCAGCCGCCTCATCACGAAGCGGTTCGAGACCACGGGACAGTGCGTCGCGGCATCCGACGTCGTCCCGTGAGCTGGATCAGCGCGCCAGTTCGATCAGCTCGGTGATGAGCTCGGGATAGCTCAGCCCGCTCTCGATCCAGCACGTCGGGAACATCGAGATCGGCGTGAACCCCGGCATCGTGTTCACCTCGTTCACGAAGAACTCGGTGCCGGTGTAGAAGAAGTCGACCCGCGATAGCCCCTGCCCTCCGACCGCCTCGAACGCACGGGCGGCGATCCGCTGCATCTCGCGGAGTTCGCCGTCGTGGAGCTCCGCGGGGCAGACGAGGTCGATGCCGGGGGCGCCGAGGTACTTCGCCTCGAAGTCGTAGAAGGCCCGACCGCTGACGACGATCTCGCCGGCGACGCTGACTCGCGGGTCGCCGCCGTCGCGCCCCTGCAGCACGCCGCACTCGATCTCGCGGCCGGTGACGGCCTGCTCGACGAGCACGCTCGAGTCCTCCGCGAAGGCGGTCTCGAGCGCGGCATCCAGTTCGTCCCAGTCGGTGACCTTGGACACCCCGACACTCGATCCCGCACGCGCGGGCTTGACGAACACCGGCAGTCCGAGGCCGCGGATGCGGCGACGCCAGAGGTCACCGTCGCGCTCGAGGCCCGCCCGCGTCACCGTGACCCACGGGACGACGGGCACCCCGGCCGCCTGAAGGATGCTCTTGGTGGTGTGCTTGTCCATGCCGATGGCGGACATCAGCAGGCCCGCACCGACGTACGGCAGGTCGAGGAGCTCGAGGAACCCCTGCACCGTGCCGTCCTCGCCGAAGCGGCCGTGCAGGATCGGGAAGACGACGTCGATATCCCCCAGGGACTCGACGGTCCCGTCGGGGCGACGGACCGAGAGCTCCCGCTCGACGGTCGACTCCGGCCACACGATGCGGGTGCCGTTGTCGACGACCTCCGGCAGCCGATCGGCGTTCAGCGCGAATTTGTCGGGATCGTCGTCCTCGAGGACGTACGCGCCCTCGCGGGTGACCCCGACCGGGATGACCCGGTAGCGCTCGCGATCAATCGCGCGGAGGACGCCCCCCGCTGTGGCGGAACTGATCGAGTGCTCGCTGGAACGCCCGCCGAAGAGCAGAACCACTGCCGCCTGAACCATTCTGAGTCCTCTCCTCGGTGGGCTCGTCGTCATCCGTCGTGAGATGCGGTGCGATGTCGCGCGGATTCATCGTGCCGTCGAGGACCATCTTGACCTGCTCGACGATCGGCATGTGGACGCCGGCCTCGCGGGCCAACTGCAGCACCGGTGCCACCGACGCGAGCCCCTCGGCCGTCTGGTCCATCTGCTTGACGACCTCGGTGAAGCTGTACCCCTGGCCGAGCAGCCGGCCCGCCGTGTTGTTGCGGCTCAGCGGGGACTGGCACGTCGCGATGAGGTCACCGAGACCGGCGAGGCCCTGCAGGGTCTCGGGCTGCCCGCCCTGCGCGACGGCGAAATCGGTCATCTCGACGAGACCGCGCGTGATGATCGACGCCTTGGTGTTCTCGCCGTAGCCGACCCCGTCGACGATGCCGATGGCGACGGCGATGAGGTTCTTCAGCACCCCGCCGAACTCGGTCCCGATGACGTCGGTGTTCACGAAGGTGCGGAAGTAGCGGTTGCGCGAGATGCGGGCGACGGCTTCGGCGGTCTCCTGGCTCGACGACGAGATGACGGCTGCCGTCGGCTGTTCGCGTGCGATCTCGAGGGCGAGGTTGGGTCCGGATGCCACGGCGATACGCGCCGGGTCGCAGTGGAGCTCCTGCTCGAGGACCTGACTCATCCGGAGCCCGGTCTTCTTCTCCACGCCTTTCATCAGCGACACGATCGGTGCGTCGTTCGTCGCGAGCAGAGGGCGGACGCCCTTCAGGTTCTGCCGGAGCGCCTGGCTCGAGATCGCGATGTAGACCTGCGTCGCACCGTCGAGCGCCTCGGCGAGGTGGTGGGTGGCCGACAGCCCGCGCGGCAGGTTGATTCCGGGCAGGTACTGCGAGTTGCGCTTGCCCTCGCGGATCTCGTGGGCGAGTTCGGCGCGGCGGGCCCACATGACGACGTCCGCGCCGCCGTCGGCGAGCACCTTGCCGAAGGTCGTCCCCCAGCTTCCGGAACCGAGCACGGCGACGCGGGGCGCCGCTGCCTCGCGGCGCGACGCTTCCCTAGGAGTCAAGGCGACCCGTCTCCTTCTGACCGTGCTGGGCCGGGTTCCACCGCTCGGCGGGAGGCTGGACGCCGCGCAGGCGTCCCAGCAGGATCGAGATGTCGCGCATGACGGCATCCGTCGCCGCGGTGAGCGTCGCCAGCGTGGTGTCGGTGAAGGCGGACAGGTCGACGGGCGGGCCCAGCAGGACGCGGACGCGGCGACGCGGCGGCCACAGGCGCAGACGGCCGTACCGCGGCAGGATCTCCTGCACGCCCCACGTCGCCACGGGGATGACCGGCAGCGGTTCGGGCGCGGACAGCGCGAGCCGGACGGCGCCGGTCTTGCCGCGCATCGGCCACATGTCGGGGTCGCGCGTGAGCGACCCCTCCGGGTAGACGATGACGCCGCGCTGCGCCGCCACCAGGGCGTTCGACTGCGCGAGGGTCTGCTTCGCCGCGGCGGAGGTGGATGCCCGGGCCACCGGCACCATCCCCGTCGCCCGCAGCAGCCAGCCGAGGACGGGCACGTGGAACAGGCTCTCCTTGGCCATGAAGCGCGGGGCACGGCCGAGCCGCCAGGTCGCGACCGCGATGATCACCGGATCGAACTCGCTGTAGTGGTTGGGCGCGAGGATGTAGGAGCCCTCACGGGGAAGGTGTTCGCCGCCCTCGATCTCGATCTTCGCGAACCAGCCGGTCGCGGGTACGACGATCATCGCCGCCGGCCAGAAGACGCTCGGGCGGGTCTTCTCCGGGGAGGCGCGGCGACGAGGAGCCACCGCGCTCACTCCGTGACGTCGAAGTCGGCGCCGAGATCGGTCAGCTTCTCGAGGAACTTCTCGTAGCCGCGACGGATGATCCCGATGTTGCGCACGGTCGACTCGCCCTCGGCCGCCAGGGCGGCGATGACGTAGGAGTACCCGCCGCGGAGGTCGGGCACGACGACGTCCGCGCCGTGCAGCGGGGTCGGGCCGTTGATGACGGCCGCCTGCTCGAGCGCCCGACGCGGCACACGGCGGTCGGAGCTCGCGATGCCGTCGGGGTGGACCACGATGTCGGCGCCCATCTGGACGAGGGCGCGCGTGAAGCCGAGACGGTTCTCGTACACCGTCTCGTGGACGACGGACTCGCCCTCGGCCTGTGTGAGCGCCACGATGAGGGGCTGCTGCCAGTCGGTCATGAAGCCGGGGTGCACGTCGGTCTCGACCATGACGGGCTTCAGCGGGCCGCCGCGACGGAAGCGGATGCCGTCCTCGGCGATGTCGAAGTCGCCGCCCACCTTGCGGAAGACGTTGAGGAACGTCAGCATCTCCTGCTGCTTGGCTCCGCCGACGAAGATGTCGCCGTCGGTCGCGAGGGCGGCCGCCGCCCAGGACGCCGCCTCGTTCCGGTCGAAGATGCTGCGGTGGTCGTACCCGCGCAGCGACTCGACGCCCTCGATGAAGATGACCCGGTTGGGCTCGTAGGAGATGATCGCGCCCATCTTCTGGAGGACTGCGATCAGGTCCATGATCTCGGGCTCGATGGCGGCGTTGCGCAGCTCCGTCGTGCCCTTGGCGCGAACCGCGGTCAGGAGCACCTGCTCGGTCGCGCCGACGCTCGGGTAGGGCAGCTCGATGTTCGCGCCGTGCAGGCCGTCGGGAGCCGACAGGCGGATGCCGCTGGGCAGCTTGTCGACGATGGCACCGAACGAGCGGAGGGCGTCGAGGTGGAAGTCGATCGGACGGTCGCCGATGCGGCATCCCCCGAGGTCGGGGATGAACGCCTGGCCGAGGAGGTGCAGCAGCGGTCCGCAGAACAGGATCGGGATGCGGGACGCCCCCGCGTGCGCGTCGATCTCCTCCATGTGGGCCGACACCGCACCGCTCGGGTCGAGGCGGATCACACCGTCTTCGAGGTCCTCGACCCGGACGCCGTGGACCTCGAGGAGTGAGCGGACGACGTGGACGTCGCTGATGTCCGGCACGT
This sequence comes from Microbacterium sp. CnD16-F, assembly GCF_024124465.1. Classification (NCBI taxonomy): domain Bacteria; kingdom Bacillati; phylum Actinomycetota; class Actinomycetes; order Micrococcales; family Microbacteriaceae; genus Microbacterium; species Microbacterium sp. CnD16-F. Next base: position 10,776 of record NZ_JAMXSA010000022.1, on the reverse strand, counting down.
CCCGGAGGATGCTCGCCGTCTCGCCCAGCAGGGCGGCGACCATCGCCTTCGTGGCGAGGTTCTTCGCCCCCTTCACCTCGACGCGGCCGCGCAGCGGTCGACCGCCGCGGATCCGGAGCGTCTGACCGGTGCTGCCGCCGCTGGCGGGAGTCGACGCGGAGTCGCTGAGAAGTGTGTTCATCGGTGGGACCTCATTACTGGTGTCGAGGAAGCGTGGTCGGCCCCGTTGTGCGGGGCGCGGGCCGATCAGCGGACGGGGAGCGTCCGCGGCCGCCACGCCTCGCGGCGCGCCTCGAACTGCGCGATCTTGTCTTCGCTGCGCAGGGTGAGCCCGATGTCGTCGAGCCCTTCGAGAAGCCGCCACCTAGTGTAATCGTCGATGTCGAACGGGGCCTGGACGTCGCCGACCTGCACCGTGCGTGTCTCGAGGTCGACGGTCACCTCGCGCCCCGGCTCCGCCTCGAGGGCCGCCCAGATCGCCTCGAGCACCTCCTCGGTGACCACGCCCGTGACGAGTCCCTGCTTGCCTGCGTTGCCGCGGAAGATGTCGGCGAACTTGGTGCTCAGCACCACACGGAAGCCGTAGTCGCGGAGGGCCCACACAGCGTGCTCACGGCTCGACCCGGTGCCGAAGTCGGGTCCGGCGACGAGGACGGAGCCGTTCCGGTACGCGTCCTGATTGAGGATGAATGCAGGGTCCTGGCGCCAGTTGGCGAACAGCGCGTCGTCGAAGCCGGTCTTGGTGACGCGCTTCAGGTAGACGGCGGGGATGATCTGATCGGTGTCGACGGCGGATCGCTTCAGCGGGACGCCGACACCGGTGTGGCGGGTGAACTTCTCCATGTCAGGCCTCCGTCAGTGCGAGTGCGTCGAGATCGCTCGGGCTCGCGAGGCGCCCGAGCACGGCGGTCGCGGCGGCGACCTGGGGCGAGACGAGGTGCGTGCGACCGCCCTTGCCCTGGCGTCCCTCGAAGTTGCGGTTGCTCGTCGAGGCGCACCGCTCCCCCGGGGCGAGCTGGTCGGGGTTCATCCCGAGGCACATCGAACATCCGGCGAAACGCCACTCGGCGCCGAAGTCGGTGAAGACCTTGTCGAGCCCCTCCGCCTCGGCCTCCAGCCGGACGCGCGCCGAGCCGGGCACCACCATGACGCGGACCCCGTCCGCCTTGGTCCGGCCTCGGACGATCGACGCGAACTGGCGGAGATCCTCGATGCGGCTGTTCGTGCACGAGCCCATGAAGACGGCATCCACCTGCACGTCCTTCAGCGGGGTCCCGGGGGTCAGGTCCATGTACTCGAGGGCGCGCTCCGCGGCGGCGCGCTCGTTCGGATCGGTCATCTCGGCCGGATCGGGGACAACACCGCTCAGGGTCACGCCCTGACCCGGGTTGGTGCCCCAGGTGACGAACGGCTCGAGCTCGTCGGCGTCGAGGAAGACCTCCGCGTCGTACACGGCTCCCTCGTCGGACGGCAGGGTCCGCCAGTAGGCGACCGCCTCGTCCCAGTCCGCGCCCTGCGGTGCGTGCGGCTTGTCCTTGACGTAGGCGAACGTCGTTTCGTCGGGCGCGATCATCCCCGCGCGGGCGCCGGCCTCGATGGACATATTGCACATCGTCATCCGGCCCTCCATCGAGAGCGAACGGATGGCGGAGCCGCGGAACTCGAGGACGTACCCCTGCCCGCCGTTCGCGCCGATCTTCGCGATGATCGCCAGGATGATGTCCTTCGCGCTCACGCCGGGCTTGAGCGTCCCCTCGACGGTGATGGCCATCGTCTTGAACGGCTTCAGCGGCAGGGTCTGGGTGGCCAGGACGTGCTCTACCTCGCTCGTCCCGATGCCGAACGCCATGGCGCCGAACGCACCGTGCGTCGAGGTGTGCGAGTCGCCGCACACGACGGTGATGCCGGGCATGGTCAGCCCCAGCTGCGGGCCGACGACGTGGACGATGCCCTGCTCCTTGTCTCCGAGCGAGTGCAGCCGCACACCGAACTCCGCGGCGTTGCGTCGCAGTGTCTCGATCTGCGTACGGCTCGTCAGGTCGGCGATCGGCTTGTCGATCTCGAGCGTCGGGGTGTTGTGGTCCTCCGTCGCGATCGTGAGGTCGAGGCGGCGCACGGGGCGGCCCTCGGCGCGGAGGCCGTCGAACGCCTGCGGACTCGTCACCTCGTGGACGAGGTGGAGGTCGATGTAGATGAGGTCGGGGCTGCCGTCCTCACCCTTCACGACGAGGTGGTCGTCCCACACCTTCTCGGCGAGGGTCCGGGGACGGTCGGGAATCGTGCTCATGGTGTCTCCTGATGTCGGATGGCGCCCGCGACAGCCTCCGCGACGAGAGAGGGCTCAGAGCGAGGTCTCGTCGCGGCCGATAAGGAGTCGAGCGGTCCGCACCGCGCCAGACTACCACCGGCCCGGACGGGGCGAGACGAGCCGGCGGCGTAACACCGCGTCTCACGATCGGGGCTCGCGCGCCGCCCCGTGGCACGCTGTGTGCCCTGAGGGACGGGAGACGACGATGACGGAGCGGACCACCGGAGGGTTCACGACGCGACAGGTCCACGTGGGGACGGATGCCGCGCCGGCGACCCCGCGCGCCCTGCCGATCCACCTCACGGCAGGCTTCACCTTCGACTCGTTCGACGACGCCGCCGCCCACTTCGGGGCCGGCGACGGGTACGGGTACACCCGCACCGGCAACCCCACCGTCGACGCCGTCGAGCGCAAGCTCGCGTCGCTCGAGGGCGGTGCCGAGGCGGTCCTCCTCGCGTCGGGACAGGCAGCCCTCGCCGTCGCGTTGCTCGGGCTCGTCACCGCCGGATCGCACATCGTCAGCTCGACGCACATCTACGAGGGCACCCGCGGCCTGCTCGTCGACAACCTGGCCCGACTCGGGATCGAGACGACCTTCGTCGACGACATCCACGACCCGGATGCCTGGCGCCGCGCGATCCGCCCGGAGACGCGCGTGCTCCTCGGCGAGTCGATCGCCAACGCCCGCAACGACGTCCTGGACATCGCGGCGGTCGCCGCGATCGGCGACGCCGCCGGCATCCCCCTCATCGTCGACAACACGTTCGCGACGCCGTATCTGCTGCGTCCCCTCGAACACGGCGCCGCGATCGTCGTCCACTCGGCGAGCAAGTTCCTCGCCGGGCAGGGCGCCGTGCTCGGCGGCGTGATCGTCGACGACGGACGGTTCGACGCATCCCGTTCCGGCCACCTCTTCCCGCACCTCGTCGACAGCGGCGCGCGCACGCCGAGCGTCTGGGAGCGGCACGGCGGGCGCGCGCGCATCGCCCACCTGCGGGAGAGCGTCGCACCGCGGTACGGGCCGACGCCCTCCCCCTTGACCGCATTCCTCATCGGTCAGGGCATCGAGACGCTCAGCCTCCGCGTGCAGCGCCAATCGGAGAACGCGCTCGCCGTCGCCGGGTGGCTGGCCGACCGCCCCGAGGTGGCGTCGGTCGACTACGCCGGGCTCGCCTCGCACCCCACCCACGACCTCGCGCGGACCTCCCTCCGCGGCGGGTACGGCTCGGTCTTCACCGTCACGCTCCGCGGCGGGCTGCCGGCTGCGCGGGCGTTCGTCGAAGCGGTCTCGGTGATCACCCACATGACGCACCTTGGCGACGTCCGCTCGCTCGTGCTGCATCCGGCGACGACCAGCCACGCCCGGCGCTCCCCCGCCGAGCGCGCGGCCCTGGGCGTCCACCCCGGCACGCTGCGGCTGTCCATCGGCATCGAGGACCTCGACGACCTGCTGGCCGATCTGGACCAAGCGCTCGCGGCGACGGCATCCGCCGTCCGGGACGATGCGGCGGTGCTCGCATGAGCCGCCCGCAGCACTTCGGGTGGTTCCTCGCGCGCGGCTTCGGCCCGCACGGATGGGGCCACCCGTACCTCGACTGGGGGTACGACTGGACCTCCCCCGCGCTATACCAGGACGCCGTCCGGACCCTCGAGCAGGCGGGGTTCGATCTGCTCATCATCGAGGACGCGCCGTCGCTGGGTTCGGCCGAGACGATCGACCTGCGGGTGCGCCAGGCCTTCGGCGGTCCGAAGCTCGACCCCCTGCTGCTGGCTCCCTACCTGTTCGCGGCGACCGAACGCATCGGAATCGTGCCCACGGTGAACCCCGCCGCAACCCTCCCGTACACGGCGGCCCGGCAGTTCGCGACGCTGCAGCACCTCAGTGGGCACCGCCTCGGACTCAACGTCGTCACCGACACCGGCAGCGCCCGCCACTTCTCGACCTCTTCGCAGCTCGGTCACGACGCCGCGTACGACCGCGCCGAGGAGTGGATGTCGGCGATACGGGCGCTCTGGCGGAGCTGGCCCGACGGATCGCTCATCGCCGATCCCGCCGCCGGTCGGTACGCGGACGGGACTCGGCTCGAACCCACGATCCACCGCGGTGAGTACTACGCGTTCGACGGCCCCCTCAACGCGATCCCGTTCACTGACGGGGAACCCGTCATCGTGTCTCCGGGCGGCTCACCGCGGGGCCTCGGCTTCGCCGGGGCGAACTCCGACGTGCAGCTCGCTCTCGCGCCGATGACCGAGGACTCCGTCCGCGGCTACCGCAGCCGCATCCACGACGCCGCGGTGGCGGCGGGTCGGCTGGCCGAGGACATCACGATCCTCTTCGCCATCCAGCCGATCGTGGTCTCCTCCGCCGAGGAGGCGGACCGGATCGTCGCCGCCTCGCTCGAACCGGACGATGCGACGCTCCGACGGATCGCGGAACGGCAGTCGAGCGACCTCGAGACGGACCTGACGGCCCTGGACCTCGACCGGCCGCTGGATCGGGGGATCTTCGGGGATCACGTCTCGCACGGCAGCATCCGCCGACTCGTGGGCGACCACGACGACGACGCACCCCTGCGACGGATCCTCGCGGCGCACGCACGCCTCGGCCGTCTGAGCGACGGCTCCGGCTGGGTCGGGACCGCCGACGAGCTCGCCGACCGCATCGAGGAGTACGGCGCGTGGGGCAATGACGGCGTGCTGCTCTGGGGCGACCTGCACCCTGTGACCGTGCACCGCACGCTCGACGAGCTCGTCCCGATCCTGCGACGCCGCGGCATCCTGCGCCGGGAGTACGAACCGACCCTCCGGGCGAACCTGCGAGCGTTCTGAGGCGCCCCTCAGTCCTCCCGCGACGGGCGGGGGTCGACGGTCGAAGGCGTGCCCTGCTCGGCGGCGACGTCCTCGGCGTGGCCGACGGGCGTCGGTCCCGTCGCCGGAACGGGCTCGCGCAGCCCCTCCCGACGCGCGGCGACGAGACTGGCGACGGTCGCGACGACCATCGAGGCCACGATCACCCCGAGCGACACCCACGTGGAGATCTCGGGCGCCCACTCGATGTGCTCGCCGCCGTTGATGAACGGCAGCTCGTTCTCGTGCATCGCGTGCAGGACGAGCTTGACGCCGATGAAGGCGAGGATGAACGCGATGCCGAAGTGCAGGTACTTCAGCCGGTCGAGCAGACCGCCGAGCAGGAAGTAGAGCTGCCGCAGGCCCATCAGGGCGAAGATGTTCGCGGTGAAGACGATGAAGGCGCTCTGCGTGATGCCGAAGATCGCAGGGATCGAGTCGATCGCGAAGAGCAGGTCGGTCATGCCGAGGGCGGCGAACACGATGATCATCGGCGTGAAGACCTTCTTGCCGTCGATGACGGTGCGCACCTTCGCGCCGTCGTACTCCTCGCTGATCGACATGCGTCGGCGGAGCAGGCGGACGACGAAGCTCTCCTTCTTCTCCTCGTCCTCGTCGTCCTCATTCGAGAAGGCCTGCTTCCAGGCCGTGTAGATGAGGAAGAGCCCGAAGAGGTAGAAGACCCAGCTGAACTGCTCGATGATCGCGGCACCGAGGAGGATGAAGATGCCGCGCAGGATCAGCGCGATGATGATGCCCACCATCAGCACCTTCTGCTGCGCCGCTCGCGGCACGGAGAACTGGCTCATGATGAGGACGAACACGAACAGGTTGTCGATCGACAGGCTGTACTCCGTCAGCCAGCCGGCGACGAACTGACCGGCGTAGTCGACGTCCGTCACGACCAGCATGATCAGCGCGAACACGAGCGCGAGGGCCACGTAGAAGACGACCCAGAGCGTCGACTCCTTCGTCGAGGGGACGTGCGGACGCTTGATGATCAGCAGCAGGTCGGCGACGAGGATGAGAGTCAGCACGACCAGCGAGCCGACCTCGAACCAGAGGGGGAGCTCCATGAGGGCCTTTCATGCGGGGGCGTCCCCCAGAGTACCTTTCGAGGTGTCTGAGACGATCCCCCGTGACGCGACACTCCCCCATCGACAGAACGAACGAGGATGCCATGGCCGACCCGCTCGCGAGGCGTGACGCGGACCTGGTGGCCGCCGCCGCGGGTGGCGATCAGCAGGCCTTCCGCGAGCTGTACCGCGCCTACGCGAGGCCGGTGTACTGGCTCGCCCATGGCCTCCTCGGGAACACGGCCGATGCGGAGGACGTCATGCAGGAGACCTTCCTGGTCGCGTGGCGGCGACTGCCGACGCTCGATCTCGTCAGCGAATCGCTGCTGCCGTGGCTCGTCACGATCTGCCGGTTCCAGAGCGCGAACCGGATGCGGCGGCAGCGCCGCGACCGGCTGCACACCGCCGGGGCGGTCGAGGAGACGCTCCCGGCCACGGTCGACGTCGAGGATCAGGTGATCGGCGGGGACCTGGCCGAGCGTGTGATGGCGGAGCTCGGGACCCTCTCCCCCCTCGACCAGCAGATCTTCCGGTTGTGCGCGACGGAAGGCTACGCGTACGCCGCCGCCGCCGCGGAGCTCGGGATCTCGCACGCGGTCGTCCGCAACCGCCTCTCGCGGGTGCGCACGAAGCTGCGCGCCGTCGTCGGAGCGGAGGGATCATGACCGGGCCCGACCTCGAGCTCCCCGAACTCACATCCGAGCGGCAGGACGACATCGAGGCCGCGCTGTTCGCCGACATCCGCGCCGAGGTCTCGCGCTCGACGGAGCAGTCGCAGCGCCGGCGGCGACGTGCCTGGGGGTACACGGGCGCCGCGGCCGCGGTCATCGTGGTCGCCGGGTTCGTCGGACCCGCTCTGAGCGGCACGGGGGCGAGCAGCAGCGCGGGCGGATCCGTGGGGCTGTACGACGAGGGTGCCGGCGGCGCCGTCGCACCCGAAGCGAACGGGGACCTCGGGGGCGACGGGGGCGGTGGCGCGGAGGAGAACGGGTCGACCGCCGCCACCGGGCGCGAGGTCGTCGCGACCAGTTCGACCGTCCTCGAAGCAGGAGACCCGGCCGCCGCCGCCAGGGAGATCGGTGACCGCGCCGACGCGGCCGGCGGGTACGTCGAGTCGATGAACGTCTCGGCTGCGCCGTCCGCGGAGTCGTCGGGCGACGTCGCGACCTCCTCTGCGGACGGCACCTGGATCACCGTGCGCGTGCCGGCGGACACGCTGGGCGACTTCCTCGCCGATCTCGACGACGTGGGCGAGGTCCGGTCCTCGGAGATCTCGCGAGAGGACGTCACCGCCCAGTCGACCGACCTCCGCGCACGGATCTCGGCGCTGCAGACCTCCGTCGACCGCCTGGAGTCGCTGATCTCGGATGCCGCCACCACGGCCGACCTGCTGACCGCCGAAGAGGCGCTCTCGCAGCGACAGGCGGAGCTCGACTCGCTCCGGGCGCAGTCCGACGCGCTGGCCGACGACGTCGCCCTCTCGAGCGCCACGATCACCGTCACCGAGCCGGGTGAGGTCGTCGCCGCCGTCCCGCAGGGTTTCGGCGATGGTTTCACGACCGGATGGAACGCGCTCGTCGCGACCGTGAACGGGATCGTCCTCGGTCTGGGATTCCTGCTCCCCTGGCTCGTCGTCGCCGGCATCGTCCTCGCCGTCGTCCAGGTGGTGCGCCGGGCACGACGCCGAGCACGGGTGCGGAGCGGATCGCCGGAGGCCTGAAACCCCGCGACGCGCCGAAACGACGACACCCCCGACCTGGTGGTCGGGGGTGTCGTCTGTCTGGTGACCCCAGCGGGATTCGAACCCGCGTTACCGCCGTGAGAGGGCGGCGTACTAGGCCGCTATACGATGGGGCCGTACTTTTCGTTCCCTCCCTGCGGAGGCAACCGTTCAATTATGCATGACGTTCACAGCGGTGCAAAATCGGCGCCCCCTTGCCTCACGCCCCCCTTCGTGAGTTGACTGGGACGATGCGCGTCACGAAGCACGAACATGCCTGCCTCCGCCTCGACAGCGAGGGTAAGACCCTCCTCATCGACCCCGGTTCCTTCACCCTGCCCCTCGACGATCTGAACGGTCTGGTCGGCGTGATCCTCACGCACGAGCACCCGGACCACTGGACCCCCGCCCAGCTCGACGCCCTCCTCTCCCAGGCGCCGGGTGTGCCGATCTTCGGGCCTGCGGGTGTCGTGACCGCGGCATCCGACTACGACGTCACCCCGCTGGAAGTCGGCGACGAACTCGAGCTGGGTCCCTTCCGACTCCGCTTCTTCGGCGGCACCCACAGCGTGATCCACGAGTCGATCCCCGTCATCGACAACCTCGGCGTCCTCGTGAACGACGACTTCTACTACCCGGGCGACTCCTACGCCGTCCCCGAGGGCGTCGAAGTCGGTCTGCTCGCGGCGCCCATCGGCGCACCGTGGCTCAAGATCGGCGAGGCGATGGACTACGTGCTCGCCGTGAAGCCGCGCCGCGCCTTCGGCACGCACGACATGACGCTTTCCCGCGCGGGTCTCGCGATGCACCGTGACCGGCTGAAGTGGGCGACCGAGCAGAACGGCGGCGAGTTCGTCACCCTCGATCCGGGAGAATCGACCGACCTCTGACATCGCACGCACGAACGACGGATGCCGCGGGGCTTGCGCTCCGCGGCATCCGTCGTTCGTGGGGGTCGAGCCTCACTCGGCGTCGTGATCCGTCTCGATGAAGGCGACGAGCTTGTCGAGAGCCTCCTCGGCGCCCTCGCCCTCGGCCTTGAGCGTGACGACCGTGCCCTGCGTCGCACCGAGACCCATGAGGGTCAGGATGCTGCCGGCGTTCTGGTCGGGGCCACCGGGAACGGCGATCGTGACGGGCACGCCCGTCTCCTTGACCGCCTGCACGAAGAGCTTTGCGGGGCGGGCGTGCAGTCCGGAGCTGCTCGCGACGGTTGCGGTCCGTTCGGCCATGGTGGATCTTCCTCCTTGAGTCGGTGTATCGAGACTATGCCGTGACGGCGACGGCGGGCACATCCGCCTCGAGCGGGCGGCGGCGGACGAAGCGCTTCAGGACCACGACGGCGACGGCGCTGACGACGGTGCCCGCCGCGATCGCGACCAGCCACAGCCAGAAGTTGTCAATCGCGAAGAAGACGAACACGCCGCCGTGCGGAGCGCGGGAAGTGACCGCGAAGGCCATCGACAGCGCACCGGTCACGGCACCGCCGAGCATCATGGCCGGGATGACACGGAACACGTCGGCGGCCGCGAAGGGGATCGCCCCCTCGGAGATGAAGGCGGCGCCGAGCAGCCAGGCGGCCTTGCCGTTCTCACGCTCGGGCGCCGTGAACAGCGTGCGGCCGAGGACGGTCGAGGCGAGCGCCATCGCGAGCGGCGGGACCATCCCCGCGGCCATGACGGCGGCCATGATCTGCAGGTAGCGCTCGTCGCCGGCGATACCCGCCGCGAGGTTCGCCGTCGCGAAACCGTACGCGACCTTATTGACCGGGCCACCGAGGTCGAAGCACATCATGAGACCCAGGATGATGCCGAGCAGGATGACGCCGGCCCCGGTGAGCCCCGCGAGCCAGCCGTTCAGCGCGACCGTGAGTGCGGCGATCGGTCCGCCGAACACGAGCAGCAGGAGCCCGGAGGCGAAGATCGACCCGAGCAGCGGGATGATGACGACCGGCATGAGGCCGCGCAGCCAGCGCGGTACGTCGAGGCTGTTCAGCCACCACGCCGCGAGGCCGGCGAGCAGACCGCCGACGATGGCGCCGATGAAGCCGGCGCCCATGAATACCGCCGTTGCACCCGCGACGAACCCGGGCGCGATGCCCGGGCGGTCGGCGAGACCGTAGGCGATGTAGCCCGCGAGGGCCGGCACGAGGAAGCCGAAAGACAGACCACCGATCTGGAACGCCACCGCTCCCAGGTAGTACAGGAGCCCCTCGGGCGGCAAATTCGCCAGTGTGAAATTCTGCAGCGTGTACACCGCGTTGTTCACCGCCTGGCCGTCGGCGGTGTTGGCGATCTCATAGCCGGCCATCGCGAACCCCAGCGCGATCAGCAAACCGCCGCCGGCGACGAACGGGATCATGTAGCTGACACCGGTGAGGAGCGAGCGCTTGATCGCCCCGCCCAGAGAGGTCGGTGCGGCCGCGGACGCCGTGCTCGCCGTCGCCGAACCCGACACGCGCGCGGCATTCGGGTTCTTCGCGGCGGCGACGGCCTCGCGGATCATCTGCGCGGGCTGCTCGATCCCGCGCTTGACACCGGCGCGGACGACCGGCTTGCCGGCGAACCGCGCCTGCTCGCGGACGTCGACGTCGACGGCGAAGATGACGGCATCGGCCTCGTCGATGATGCGCTGGTCGATGGCCTTGTAGCCACTCGATCCCTGCGGCTCGACGGTCAGGTCGACGCCGTCCTTCTGCCCCGTCGCCGTCAGCGCGTCGGCGGCCATGAAGGTGTGGGCGATGCCGGTGGCGCACGCCGTGACCGCGACGATGCGCGCGGGGCGGCCGTCGATCAGGAGCGCGCCGTCGGCGGAGGCGGCGGCGG
>NZ_JAMXSA010000021.1:0-40679 GCF_024124465.1 Microbacterium sp. CnD16-F | reverse complement strand
TCGGGCGGGGGCGCCGCAGCCGGTGGCGGTGCCGCTGCGGGTGGCGGTGCCGCTGCTGGCGCCGGCCCCGCTGGCGCTGCCGTGCTTGTCGCCGAAGCCGGCGTGAAGGCGGCGAAGGGCGCCGCCGCAGCCACCAAGCAGGCTGCTCAGACCGCCACAGACGATTCCACCAACGGCCCGTCAGGGTCGCAGTAAGCGAGGCGATCGGACATGACCATGACGAGCGAGACGGCGACGGGCGCGCCGCGCAGCTACGGCAACTGGACGAAGCCGACTACCGCTGGGCTCCTCGGGCTGAGCGCGCTCGGCACGGGGATTCTCTTTACGGGCGCCGGTTTCGCCGTCGTCGTGACGATGGTCTCCAACATCGGCAATGGCGTCATCACAGGACTGATCTTCGGGCTGTTCCTCCTGACGGTGGCCGCGAAGGACAAGCACGGACGGAGCCTGCTGTCGCGGGCCGCAACAAGGGTGGGATGGATGTTCACGAAGTCGAAGGGCGCACACCTCTACCGCTCGGGTCCCCTCGGTCGAGCCGAATGGGGAACCGCGCAGCTGCCGGGCCTCGCGGCCGGATCGCGTCTTACCGAATGGCGCGACTCCTACAACCGCCCCTTTGCCTTGGTCCAGATCCCGTCGACGTCGCACTACACCGTCGTCATCGGCACGGAGCCGGATGGGGCGGCTCTGGTCGATCGTGAGCAGATCGACGCATGGGTTGCAGAGTGGGGCATGTGGCTCGCGACCCTCGGCAACGAGCCGGGGATTGAAGCCGTTTCGGTGACGATCGAGACCGCCCCGGATTCAGGCACCCGGCTGCGCCGTGAGGTCGCGAGTCGTATCGACAACGATGCTCCCGCGTTCGCGAAGCAGCTGCTCGAGAACCTGGTGGATCAGTACCCCGCGGGGTCCGCGACCATTCGCGCCTACGTCGCGCTCACCTTCAACGCGGCGTCCCGCGTGGGTGGCCGCAAGCGCACCGCTGAGGACATGGGACGCGAGCTCGCGTCCCGCCTCCCTGGCCTCACCCAGGGGCTCACAGCGACCGGTGCGGGCACGTCCCGCCCCCTGACTGCGCAGCAACTGTGCGAAGTGATCCGGGTGGCCTACGACCCCGCAGCGGCACGTCTTATCGACGAAGCGAACGCGGCGGGAGAACCGCCCGAGCTCTACTGGCCCGAGGTTGGGCCTACGGCGCATCAGGCGGGGTGGGACACCTACCGTCACGACTCGGCACTGTCAGTGACGTGGATGATGAGCGGCGCACCCCGCGGCAACGTGCCCTCGAGCATCCTGTCTCGCTTGCTCGCCCCGCACCGCGATATCGCGCGCAAGCGGGTCACGCTGTTGTACCGGCCGATCGACGCGGCGAAGGCTGCCGCGATCGTCGAAGCGGACGTACGCGCTTCCTCGTTCAACCTCGCCAGCTCTGACAAGCCGACCGCTCGGAACCTCACGAGCGCCCGCGCTGCGATCGCGACGGCTGCTGAGGAGGCCGCAGGAGCCGGGCTGATCCAGTTCGGCATGCTCGTCACGGCTACCGTGCTCGATGCCTCTCAGGAGGCCGACGCGAAGGCCGCGATCGACAACCTCTCCGCGACGGCGCGGCTCCGCCTGCGCCTGGTGCACGGCTCGCAGGACTCCGCTTTCGCGGCGGCTCTGCCTCTGGGCCTCGTGCTGCCGAAGCACCTGCAGGTGCCCAACGAAGTCAGGGAGCAGCTGTAATGCCCGCACTCGACGACCAGCGCCGCCGCCGGCCTCAGAAGCGCAAGCCGCAAGAGCTCACTCCGACCGCGAAGAGCACCCGGACGGAGAAGGAGAAGAAGCCGGCCATCAAGCGTCCCGGCCCCCGAGGGTGGCTGGGACGCGGCCGCGGTGAGGTCAACGTCGTGGCGCCGGTCGATGAGTGGCGCGGAACGACCGTGCAGGTGTGTGGGCTCCACCCGTTCTCGGTCGGGAGCGGCACACCGATGATCGGTGTGCCGATGGGCCTGCAGCTGTTCACGGGCGCGACGGTGTGTGCGGACCCGATTTCCTGGTTTCAGGACGCGGATCTCATCAACAACCCGTCGATGTTCGTCCTCGGCCTGCCGGGTCTCGGCAAGTCGACGTACACGCGCCGTACAGCGGCCGGTCTCGCGGGTCTCGGCACGCTTCCGCTCGTCCTTGGGGACTTGAAGCCGGACTACGTCGACATGATCCGCGCTCTGGGCGGGCAGGTCATCACCCTCGGCCGCGGCCGGGGCCACCTCAACATCCTCGATCCTGGCGAGGCATTCGAGGCTGCCGAACGGCTCCGCGAAGCGGGCAAGGAGAAGGAACGGGCGCAGGTCCTTGCGGACGCTCATGGCCGCCGGCACACGATGGTGTCGGCGCTGCTGACGATTCTCCGCAAGGAACCGCCCACCGACCGTGAAGAGTCGATCATCGACCGCGCGCTCCGGGTGCTCGACGAGCACCACGACGGTGTCCCTGTTCTGGGCGACCTGTTGCGAGTGATTCAGGAGGCACCGCAGGAGGTCCGTGACGTCGCCCTCGATCGTGGCGACCTCGGCCGTTACAAGGCGATCACGGAGAACCTAGAGGCATCCCTGATCAGTCTCACCTCGGGCGGTCGCCTCGGTGAGACCTTCGCCCATGCCACCGACGTTCCGATGCTGCGTGACCGTCCCGTCGTCTACGACGTCTCGTCGATCGACGACTCGGACACCGACATGCAGGCGGCGATCTTGCTCGCCTGCTGGTCCGCAGGATTCGCCACCGTGAACGTCGCGAACGCTCTCGCGGATGCCGGGCTCGAGCCGCGCCGGCACTACTTCGTCATCCTCGACGAGCTCTGGCGCGCCCTGCGCGCCGGGCGGGGCATGGTCGACCGCGTCGACGCCCTCACCCGCCTGAACCGTCAGCGCGGCGTCGGTCTCGCGATGATTTCGCACACCATGAGCGACCTCTTGGCCCTGCCTAGCGAGGACGACCGGATGAAGGCTCGGGGCTTCGTCGAACGCTCCGGGATGGTGGTCTGCGGTGGGCTTCCCGTGGCTGAGATGCCGCAGCTGACGACAGCGGTACCGCTGTCTCACGCGGAGCAAGAGCTTCTGACGTCCTGGCAGGACCCCGGCACATGGGAGTCCGGCCCCGGATCGGAGCCCCCTGGACGGGGGAAGTTCCTCATCAAGGTCGGCGGGCATCCGGGCATCCCGATCAAGGTGGAGCTCGTCGAGGCGGAGCGCTCGATCAACGACACCAACAAGCTCTGGCACGCGACGACCGCGTTCCCCGAACCGGACGAGTCGAACCCGATGATCGGCCTCGACGACGCCGCACACGCGGCGCAAGAGGTTCCCGATGAGCAGGAAGAGGGCGCGGCGTGAGTGCGACCAGCAAGCGCGGTCAGGGCGTCGACGGGTCGACGATCGCGCTTCTGATCACGGTGGTGACCGTGTTTCTGGTGCTGGGAGTGGTGTGGGGCGCCGTTGCGCTCGGCTCGCAGCTCGACGGCGTGAACGAGGGACAGACCTCCGACCCCTTCGAGGTGTTCTTCGGGGTCCTCCGCGGCAAGGTCGTCTGGCCGGCCTCCGCCACCTGGATCGTGGCGGTGCTCGGCGGCGCCGTTCTTACTCTCGCCATCCTCGTCGCTGTCGCGGCTGCTCGAGCACGGGGGCGCCGGTCGTCTGTCGACGCCGCCGCTACGCACATGGGCAAGGGCCGGCAGCTGCAGTCCCTCTCCGCCTCGGGCGCCCGCCAGACCGCGCAGCGTCTCGGCGTGCGCGACTGGATGGGTGTACTCATCGGCATCACCGTCGCCGGCAGGCAACGCATCTACGCCTCACCTGAGGACATGATCACACTGGTTGCCGGCCCCCGAATCGGTAAGTCCACCGCATACGTCATCCCGGCAATCGCGGACGCTCCCGGTGCTGTGCTGACGACGTCGAACAAGCGAGACGTCCTGGACGCCACTCGCGAGCTCCGTGCGACCAAGGGTCAGGTGTGGGCCTTCGACCCGCAGAGCATCGCCCTCGAGGCTCCCACCTGGTGGTGGAACCCGCTCAGCTACGTGACCGACGACGTGAAGGCCGCGAAACTGGCCGCGCACTTCGCGTCGGGCTCACGCTCCGGTGACAGCCGCGGGGATGCGTACTTCGACAACGCCGGTCAGGATCTCCTTGCCGGCTTCCTGCTCGCTGCAGCGCTCGAGGGCTTGCCGATCACGACCGCCTTCACCTGGACGACCACGCCTGGTGATGATGAGCCGGTGCGGATCCTCCGCCGTCACGGGTACGAGCAAATGGCGGATGCCGTCTCGGGGCAGGTCAACGGCGAGTCTCGCCGTCGTGACAGTGTCTACGGCACCGCCGCGCAGATGGCGTCGTGCCTCAAGGTGCGCGCGATCGCTCAGTGGGTGACGCCCCAGGGCGGTTTCGATTCGCGGCCGCAGTTCGACCCGCACGCTTTCGTGCGCTCGAACGACACCCTCTACAGCCTCTCCAAGGAGGGCCGCGGCACCGCCGGCCCGCTGGTGACCGCGCTGACGGCCGCAACCGTCGAGGCGGCTGAGGAGTACGCGACCACGCAGCCGGGCGGGCGCCTGCAGGTGCCGATGCTCGGTGTTCTCGACGAGGCCGCGAACGTGTGCCGCTGGCACGACCTCCCCGACCTCTACAGCCACTACGGGTCCCGTGGAATCGTCCTGATGACGATCCTGCAGTCCTGGTCTCAGGGCGTGCAGGTGTGGGGACGTGACGGGATGCGGAAACTATGGAGCGCCTCGAACGTCGCCGTCTACGGCGGGGGAGTGAAGGAACCGGAGTTCCTCAACGAGCTCTCGCAGATGATCGGTGACTACGACCGCCGCACCATCTCCACAAGCGTCGGCCGCCGCACCCGGTCCACCTCCCATGGAGTGCAACGCGAACGCACCCTCGACGTCGCGGATCTCGGCGCACTGCCGCGCGGCCGCGCGGTCGTGTTCGCCTCCGGCGCCCCCGCAACCCTCGTCGAGACGATCCCGTGGATGAACGGACCGCACGCGGCCGCGTTGCGCGCGTCGATCGCCGCGCACGATCCCTCGCACAGCACTCCCGCCACAGTCGCCCCTGCTCGAGCTGCCGTGATCGAAGAAAGCGAGCCGCGCGATGAGTGACCTGCTCGATGACTTCCGCGACGACGACGTCGACGAGCCGACACCTGAGCTGGTCTACGGCTCCGTCGACGATTTCGTGCGGGAGTACCTGCGCCACATGTACACGCGCCCTGTCGGTCCCGGAAACGCCCGCTACCGGTGGGCGGCGGACTGGTGGCGCTACCCGGAGGCGGTCGCCCGCCTCGAAAGTCTGTGGCGGTCCTGGGAGCACCTGCGGCTAGACCCGGCGACCGGCGCGAGCGTCTGGTGGCGTGACCACGCAGACCACCACATGCATCTGCTGCTCAGCCCCGACGGACCCTTCGCGAAGTCGAAGGACTCGTGCGAACCCGGTGAGCCACTGCCCTACACGATGCCTCCCGAGAATTGGTTTCCCGATGTGAGACTGACTTCGTGAGTGACCGATCGCTACTCCCCGGGCTGAGCGAGCGGTGGGGCCCCGCGGAACGTGGGCCTTCTGCGGGCGGCGCCTAGGCGCGCAGCCCGCAGAAGCAGGAGTGCTGGTGCGTCGGAGCACTATGGCGCAGCTTGGACGTGCACTGAGCGCAACGCCGATAATCAGCCTTATATCGCCGAGCACCCCACCAAGCTGATTAGTTGGAGTGCACGCCGGCGAGGTGTGCCGCTGATTTCGTTTCGATGAAGTCGCATAGTGCTGCGGACATCTCGAGTTCGGCTGCCATGGTGTGGACCTGCGCGCTGCTCATGACGGCTTCTTGTTCGCGGGGTTCGAAGTGTATGCGCCATCTGCGGTCGCCGACGGCGACCGGCTCAATGTAGACGCTGGTGGTGCCGCCACCGAGGGGGAAGACGATGAGTCCCGTGTCTCCTCCGAGGGTGCCGTCTTGGGGGATGACCTTGGCGAGACCGCCAAGCGCGTGGTCAGCGGTGAACTCAGTGAGCCAGGTTTCGAGGAGAGCGCGGCTACGGTACGGCATCGAAACGGCGGTCCTTTTCTTACAGACGAACAACTAAGCGTGAGAGTACCAATTCCAGTTCTCAGGTTACCGCTCAGGTCGTGCGCCGAAGCCATGCGCAAGATCGGAGATCCGCATCGGGGCGGTCGCCGCCTACTTGACAGCTGTGCCTGCGGCAAGGCCCACAGCGTCGGCGGGTCTGGGCCCTACCGTCGTTGGTGGGCTGCAGCAGCTCGGGTGGTTCCGCCGATGACTTGGGCGGCGGAACCACCTTCCATGCCCGGTGAGTAGGCTCTGGGTCGTGGGTCGCTTCCAGTACCACGCGTCAGCGCGCGTCATCTTCACCGATGATGTGCTTGCTCACCTGCAGGCCGTGGTGGGGATGAAGCTGCGGCGCGGAGAGGCATTCATGCTGACGTGGCGAAACGACGCTTCCCTGGGCGATGGGAAGACCAGCATCTGGGTGAACGCAGCCAGCACGCTCGTCTTCAAATTTAGAGCCAAGCAGCGACCGCCGGTAAACAGAGAGAGCGTAGAGCGCATGGTCCTTGAAGCGAGCCAGCCGGGCGGCCTTTACATTTCCAGGGACTTCACCACTGGCGCGGATTCCGGGGAGGCGGAGACCGGGCTGTGAGTGGGTTCCTGTCGCTGCTTCCTCGCCCTGTCAAGGCGCCTGATGCTTCGGAATCGGGTTCGTACGATGCCGCGATGAGCGAGCCGCACTCGATCATCCGCACGGTCATCACGATCAACGATGACCGATTCGAGCTCGCACAGGGGGAGACGGTGCACCGGTTGCTGGGTCGTGTCCGTGCCGCCGTGCTCTCCGGCGGAGACTTCGTCGAACTGGCCCTGTTGGGTGACCGTCTGATTCACGTCTTGATCACGGCCGCGTCGCGTGTGGTCGTCAGCGCAGAGCCTGTGCGACTCGACTCGGACTCTTCGCTTGCTTTCGACATCAGGTATGACGTCGACCCTGATCTCGGCCTTGGCTACATCTAAGCCGGCGCCAGGCGGACGCGCCGAGTGGTGAGGACGAGGCTCAGCGGTCGACGTCAGTCGGCCGCTGTTGCTGTCGCCTCCGCTGCCGGTTCGTAGTGCCCCAGCGATCGCTCCTGCAGAAAGGCGCACAGCTCGGCAGCGATCTGGAGTTCGTGCGTCAGCGCGTTGAGCTCGAAGCTGGTCAGCTCGATGGTGTCGTTGGATGGCTCGATGAACACGTGCCAGCTGAGCTCGTCGCCCGAGTCGCGAGGTTCGATCCACACCGCGTTGGGCGCATTCTCCAGCGGGATGAGCACCAACCCCGTGTCCTCGCCGTCGGAGCCATCTTGCACCGCGACCCGGATCTCGTCGCCAGCGGTCCGGGCTTCGACGAAGTCGGCAACCCAGCTCTCGAGGGTCTCTTTGCTGTGGAAGGCCATGCGCATGCTCCTTGAATGTGGCGGTCCGGAGTCGGTGTCGTCGTGCGGCGGAGGAGGGGTCTCGGTCACTGTTCGACCGACATCGACAACTCGCTGTCAGCGGTCGACGGGATTTGGTCTTGTGAGGGCTCGGGGACCAGTTTCAGTCCTCCGGGCGAGTTTGCTGTCGACATCAGCTGCTTCAGCCACGCCTGGTTCAGCGGCTCGGACTGTCGGTTGTCGAACCGGATGTCCCAGCTGGTCGACGCGCTCACCCACTTGGCGACGCGACCGCTGCCCAGGCTCACGTCGATCGGCCACGTGAACACGAAGGGCTCGTGACGGCGGAGCTTGGTCACGATCACGGCTTCAAGGTGTGCGAGAACGCGGTCATCGAGTTTGATGACGTTCGTACCGATGGTCAACCTTCCCACGGCTGCTACTCCTTTCCGACGCCGGCGTGGGTCGAAACGACCGGCGAGAACTATTCAGGGGAGGGGCAGGGGTTCCGTGTGGGAGGACGACCGCTGCTCCAGGTATGCACAGAGTTCCGCCGCGGTGTCGAGTTCCGCGGTGAGCGCGCGGGAGCTGTCCTGCAAGACCACCTTGATGAGGTCGCCGTCGCCGCGGGAAGTGAGAATTCCGCGAGCCACCCTTGCAGTGTGGCGTGGCTGTGAAACGACGTTCCGGATGTGCTCGCCAGTCCGGAACCATCACGAGCGGGATCCGGAGCAGGTGCTGCCGACGCCGTCGACAGCGTCGCAGGGTTCCGGGCGTGATCGTTCAGAGAGGTGCCGTTCATCGTGGCGTCTTCCTGGAAGGGCAAAAGGGTTTCGAAATGGTGCGGAAGGGCTTTGCATCGTTTCGTTCTGGGCGTCGAGACGGCGCGGGGCTGGCACTAGCTTACGGTGTAAGCATGCGTATTGGCGTACCCGAATGTGACCATGAACCCAGGAAGACGGGGGAGGATCGAGGTGGAGGCTTCACATGACCAAGCAGTCCAACACCACGTCCAACAAACTCACCCGCGAGGTGATCATCGACGCGGCCCTGGAGCTGGTTGATCAGTCCGGGCCCCAGGGATTGTCGATGCGCAGCCTCGGCCAACGACTAGGCGTTGAAGCGATGTCGCTGTACCGACACGTACACGGAAAAGAAGACCTCCTCGAAGGCGTCGTCGCCTCGCTCCTGGCAGACCTCGCCGCCACGATGGACGACGAGCTCGACCAGCACTGGCAGGCATTCCTTCAGAAGCTCGCGCACACGATCCGGGACATCGCCGTGGAACACCCCAAGGCATTCCCGCTGATCGCGACCCGCCATCCCGCCGCCCCGTGGCTTCGTCCACCGCTTCGCAGCGTGGAAGTCGTCAACACGTTCCTTCGTGCGCTCATCGCTCAAGGGTTCACGGACGCCCAGGCCGTCAGCGCGTACCGCGCCTTCACCAGCTTCCTCCTCGGCCAGCTGCTCCTAGAAACAACCATCCGCGGAGCACAGTTCGGCCCCGACGACGTCCCGCTCGACGAAGGCGGCGCATCCATCCCGAACCAGGACGGCCGCGCGACGCTCGACGACGTCCCCGAGGTCCGGCGCCTCCGCTCACTGCTGAGCGAGGATCGCAGCAAGGAAGAGTTCGAAATCGCGCTCGAGCTTCTGCTGGACCGACTCGACGGGGAACTGTCTCAATAGCACCACCAGGCGAGTCGTCACCGGCGCAACCACTGCTCGTACCGAGCAGCAGCCCACCGGAACTTCGACAACGCGTGCCGCATCTCCATGTCGAGGGGAAGTGCGTCGATCGCAGCATCCACCGGCAGGCTGCGCTCGGCCAACAGTGACTCGAACGCGGTACGCGCCGTGCTCTTCTCGATGAGGAGAGCGGCGAACTCGATATCCGCCCACTTCGCGACAGACAACTCTCCGTTGCAGCCGGCACTGAGCACGCGGCGCCCGGTCAGGACGTATTCGCGGGCAACACCCGACTCATCTCCCCGTCGAGCGGCCCACCTGGAGAAAGTACCGGGCGTCCATGCCCGGATTCTGAGCAGCACGGCTGGCGACCCCGCAGCCCTAGCGTCGACGCGACCCTGGTCACTACGACGCGCCCCGACGGCGCCGCACAAGCCACCGGTGCCGCGGAAGAAGCACGAGGAGCACTGCGCATATCCCGGTCAACACCGCCCCGGGAAAGATGACGCCCCAGTTCCACTGCACGTCTTGAGGGCCATCGGGGCCGAAGATCCCGTACCAGGTGAAGAACAGGCCAAGGGTCAGCCCCCCGAGTAGCGCGACGGTCACAGAGATCGACCTGACCCTGTCCAGCACAAACCCCCTGCCCGCCTGTAGCGACGATCGTATTGCCGAGTCGCTAGCCTCGGCAATACTGCAGCCTACCCGCGTGGGCGCCCCCCACCCATGTCAATCCCCGTTCATGAGCAGCACGACGTGGCCCATGCTTACGCAGTAAGGCGGTCTCGCGCCGGCATCACACGGCGCACCATGGCTGGGACTACTGCCCAGGAAAGAACTGTGCGGCGCCGGTCCGGGTGTGGGCCGGCGCCACCATGAACGGAGCCCACGCGATGACCTCACACGGACGAGCAGTGATCGTCCTGATCGCCGGGTTCGTAGCCGCAGCAGTCGGCATCTACTGCTGGATCGTTCCCGATGCTGTCGGCTGGCGAGTTGCCGGGACCGTCTTGTTCGCAGTCGCGGTCGCATCCTGGGTCCTAGGAGGGCGCCTCTTCGGAAGAGCCGAACGGGCGCAAACCGCCGACCCGGACAGTGGCAGCGACGACCCGCCCGCGCATCAAGAGCCATGATCCCTGGCATCCACAGAACACCCATGAGAGGACAGCACGAATTGGCCACCACTGACGAAAACGCTGCACAGCCGTCGCGCACGCACACAGGGATCTCGGCCGAAAGCCTCAAAGACAAGATCGTTGCCGCGTCCGAAAACGCCAACACGGCAACCCCAACATCACTCGCGAACGAGCCCGACGGGCTCGGCAAGGACGGAACAATTCCTGCCAATCCCGATGGTCTCGCCGCGGGCTACACAGACACCCCCTCTCACTTCAATGCCGAAGAAGATGAAGACGCCAACTAACCGTCCACCTGTGCACGACTTTAGAACGCGTCGGGTTCCCGCTGCCGGACCGCTCAAGATAGACACACGTTGAGTGCATCCCGGCGTCACGAAGAAGCGCGGCGCACTCCTGCGCATCTCGGCCAGCCGCGGGTCCGACGAGGAGCTCGGCACCGATCAGCCGTGACGCGAGATCCGTAGACTCCAGGAATGACCTCACCCCCGGCCGTGTCGCGTGTCTCGGCAGCACGGAGCGGGGTCGCGATGCTGTTCATCGCCAACGCGTTGGTGTTCGCGACGATCGTGACCCGGTACCCGGAGTTCAAAGACCGATTCGAACTGAGCGCGTTGACATTCGGCCTGCTCGTGGCGTGCGGTCCCGTCGGATCGGTGGCTAGGCAGCGTGATCGCGGGGTGGCTGGTCAACCGCTTCCACCCGGTTCCCGTCGCCATCACGTCCTCCGGTGAAAGGGATCGGCGTCCTGAGGGCGGCGACTTTGAGCATCAGGGTCCGGCGCCCGATCGCGCCACAAACCCCGCGTTGCGTTGCGATGGCCGGTGTCAGACCGGGGTTGTTGCAACGTCGGTGGGATCGCCGCCGCGTCGTCGGGTGAGGCGGAGGCGGGTGGCGTCGAGGAGCCGCATCGTGGGGGTGGCGGCGAGGCCGTGGATCACGATGGAGCCGACGATGACGAGGCCGACGATGGACCAGAGCCGGTCACCGTCGGGAAAGTAGCCGTTCTGGGTGGCATAGGCGATGTAGAACAGCGAGCCGACGCCTCGGACGCCGAAGAACGCGATGACGCTGCGTTCGCGGGGCCCGGTCTTTCCGGGGGTGAGCCCGATCCATCCCGCGACCGGCCGGACGATCAGCAGGATCACCAGAGCGACGAGGATTTCCATCCAGCCGATGTCAGCGAATAGGCCGCGGGCGATGGCGCCGCCCAGGAGGACGACGACGGCGACGGTGAGGAGTCGTTCGATCTGTTCGACGAACTTGTGGAGGACTTGGTGGTAGCCGTGTCCTCGTTCTGATGCCCGGATGGTGACTGCGCAGACGAACACGGCGATGAAGCCATATCCTTCCGCGGTTTCGGCGATCCCGTAGGCGAGGAAGATCGCGGCGATGGCGACGAATCCTTCGGCTTGGTCGACGACTTTCCGTCCGGCGAGGTGCGCGGAGAAGAAGAGTCGGCCGAAGAGCCAACCCGTGCCGATGCCGGCGATGACGCCGATGGTGATCCTCCACAGCACGTCGATGAGGAACCAGTCGGTGAACCACGCTGACGGGGCGAGGCCGACCATGCTGATGGCGATGGCGGCGTAGGTGAACGGGAAGGCGAGGCCGTCGTTGAGGCCCGCTTCGGAGGTGAGAGCGAACCGCACCTCATCGTCGGCATTCTCATCGTCGACGGGTTCGCTTACCTGCACCTCGGTGGCGAGCACCGGGTCCGTGGGAGCGAGAGCCGCGGCGAGAAGGAGTGCGCTGGCGGCTCCGAGCCGAGCCCCACCCATCCGAGGACGGCCACGGCGGCGATGGACAGCGGCATGGTGATGGCCAGCAGCCGCCAGGTGGTGGACCAGGTTTTCCAGCGCAGCGGCCGGTTGATGGCCAGGCCGGCGCCCATGAGGGAGACCAAGACGCAGATCTCGGTCAGGTGCAGCGTGATGTCGGGGTGATCGCTCGGGTGCGGGTCGGGGAGGTCGGGGATGAGGGCGAACACGATGATGCCTGCGGCGAGGAACACCATCGGGATCGAGATGGGAAGTTTGCCGAGCAGTCGCGGGAGGAGCGCTGCGGCGAGGGTCATCACGCCGATCGCCGCGAACAGAAGAGTGTCGTCGGTGAATTCCAGCGCGGCAGTGAGGATCAAGGAGTCCGTGTGTCTCACGCGATCCGGGAGATCTGGATGGTGACGGTCGCATCGTGGCCGTCGGGGATGCGGGCAAGGAGAGCGTCAGCGACGTGGGCTGCGGCTTGCGGGGCGGGGGTGTGTCGGTGGGTGCCGATCCGGGCCGTCAGAGTGTGCGTGGTGCCCTCGCTTCGCACGTCGACCCGGTTGATGCGGGAGGGTGCACCGGTGAGGAGTGCGGCGACCAGTTGCGGCGCCTGAGTGAGGGTGGGCGCTGGCGGGTAGATGTCGATGACGCTGTCCATATCGAGCACCACCGCGGTGAGGGCGACGGGGTCTAGTGCGTTGGAGGCGAGGGGGGTGTTGATGTCGCTGCTCATGGCGTCTCCTCGGTGGGGGTGGTGGTGTAGCCGTGTAGGTCTTCGACGGTGACGTTGACGGACATGACGTTGAGGTGGCTGTGGGTGGTGAGAGCTTCACGGACGGCGTCTCGCAAGCGGATGGCAGTTTCGGGGATCGGGGATTTCCAGGCGATGCTCGCGGTCACGGTGACATCGATGGGCGCGCCGGGGGTTTCGACGTCCCCGTCGAACTGGCACTTTCCGATGACGATGCCTGGCACGTCGTCGCCGATACTGCGGATCAGCGCCCGGAGAGCACCTTCGGTGACGGTGAGGGTGACGCGGGGGTCAGGGTGGTGCAGCGGCACAGACCTGCCGGCGCGGACCTCGTTACGGATGCTCGCCAGGATCTGCTCCATCCAGTTCGCCGGCGGCGGGGGGAGGGTTGCCGCGTCGTGGGCGAGCAGGTCTCGGCTGAGTTGTGAGACGCCGGAGAGGGCCTGGAGGGCGTTGAGACATTCCGGGCAGGTCTCGATGGACGGGTTGTAGGGGATGCGGTCGGCGGAGAGGTAGTCGCTGAGCTCTTCGATGGTCTTCCCGCAGTCCAGCGTTCGGGGTGTCGTGTCAGTCACCGCCATTCCTCCATCTGCGCGTAAATCGACGCGCGTGCTCTGGATAGTTTCCCCCGAACGGTTGTACGGGGAATGTCAAGCTGTTTCGCGATGTCGTCGTAGCTGAGCTGGGCGATCTCCCGCAACAGCCAGGCTTGTCGAAGGTCCGGGGGCAGGGTGTCCAGTGCGGTGGCGAGGGCGCGGAGTTGCGCGTTACGGATGGCGACGTTTTCCGGTTGCGTGTCGGCCGGGTGGGCGGCTTCCAGGATGGGGAGCGGGTCCTCCGCCGGGCGGCGACGGAGGTGCCGGAACGCCTGACGGCTGGCGATCTGCATCAGCCAGGCCTTCACCGCGGAGGGATCGCGGAGCTCGGGTAGTCGCCGCCAGGCGATGAAAAACGCTTCTTGCACCACGTCGTCGGCCTCGGTGAGGGACCCCACGATGCGGGTGACATATGCGCGCATCAGGGGTCCGTGTCTGCGGATCAGCACTTCGAACGCCGCCACGTCACCCTGCACGGCACGCTGGACGAGGATCTCATCCGCGATGACTTCCGCGAACTGCTTCCGTGGTGCGGTCATGGACTCTTTTTGTGACGAATCGGCCGGAACGGGTCTCTAACTTGTGAAGCGAAATTTATCGCCCAGAACAGCAACCCCCTAGGTGGTTGCGTTCTCCTACCTCAACAGTTAGAAGGACTGCAATGGCTACCGAAGACCAGACCCCCACCACCCCGGCCCCGGCGTTCGCCGGATCACGTGTGGACCGCACCGCGCCCGCCCGTCCGGCCGCGGATGACTCCGCAGCCGGCAAGACGACGATCGCCGACGGCGTGGTCGCCAAGGTCGCCGGGATCGCTGCCCGTGAGGTTCCCGGCGTGTACGCGCTCGGTGGCGGCGGCGCCCGTGCGCTCGGTGCGATCCGCAGCGTCGTGAACGCGGACGACAAGACGCAGGGCGTCAAGGTCGAGGTCGGCGAGACGCAGGCCGCGGCGGACATCACCATCGTCGTGGAGTATCCGATGCCGGTCCAGGAGGTCGCCTCCAACGTCCGCGCTGCGGTCAGCGGAGCGATCAGCCAGCTGGTCGGCCTCGAGGTCGTCGAGGTCAACGTCGAGGTCAACGACGTGCACCTGCCCTCGGACGACAAGGACGAGGAAGAGTCGCGCGTCTCATGAACCCGACCGTCACCGGCGCCCTGATGGGCGTCATCCTCGCCGTCTCGATCCTGCTGTTCGGGTTCTGGGGATTCCTCCTCGTGGCCCTGTTCATGGGAATCGGCGCGCTCGTCGGTCGGATAATGTCGGGCAAGCTCGACGTGCGCGGCCTGGCGAACGCGTTCTCCGGCCGGCGCACCTCGTGATGAGTGCGGCTGGAGCCGGCCAGGCCGGCGGCGACCTCACGCGGGTCGCCGCCGGGGCGTCGCCCGACGCCTCGCCCTACCCTGGCCGCATCACCATCAAAGAGCGCGTGCTCGTGAAGGTCGCCGAGGAAGCGACTGCCACCACCCTTCGGGTGGATCGCGGTGACGTATCGGTGGGGGTGTCGGAAGCGCGGGGCGGAATAGCCCTCACCATCCGAACACCCCTTCCGATCCCGCACCTGGACGACACCGCCGCGATCCACGCCGGCGCCCCGATCCTTCAGCGGGTGCAGACCGCGCAAGAACAGCTCAGGGACCGCATCGCGCACGTCACCGGACGCGACGTCACTCGGGTGAACATCACCATCACCGGTGCCGTGATCGATGAGCAGAAGAGAAGAGTGAAATGAGCTCCCCTGCTTTCCGCCGCGTCCTGCGGCGTGAAACCCACTCGCCCCGCACCGTCGCGATGATCATCGCGGTCGTGCTGCTGCTGATCGTGCTGATCTACATCGGTACCGAGATCGTCCTGTTCCTGCTCGCACAGCCGGCGCTGCTGTTGGGGCCTGCGGCCGCCGCGACGTGGCTGATCGGGCTGCCCACGCAGCAGCCGGGATGGCTGGTCGCCGCGTTCGGTGTGGTGCTCGCCGTACTCGGCGTCATCTTCGTGTTCCTGGCGCTCGCGCCCGGCCGGCTGTCGAAACACCAGATGCAGCACGAGAGTCGTGCTGTGCTGGTGGACAACGGGGTGATCGCCGCATCTGTCGCCCAGCATCTGAGCGACGAGACCGGCATCGCCCGCGAGGACATCACCGTCGGTGTCTCACACCGCACCGTCGACGTCACCGTGCGACCTGCCGTCGGCGTCCCGGTCGACAAAGCACCCATCCAGCAACTCGCGGCCGCGAAGGTGGACAGCTACCAGCTCGCACCCCGAGTGAAGACCCGCGTGCGCGTGGAGCGCCCGAAACAGAACGAGGACGAGCAATGAACCGCACCAACCGTGCCCTGAACAGAATCGTCCTTTTCATCGTCGGCATCCTGTTCCTGGCCATCGGGGCCGTGCTGGTCACCATCATCGTCTGGCCCGCCAGCGCAGAGTACTGGACCGGAGCAACCGAAGCCGGGCAGGGATGGCTGGACAACGCGATCGCTACCACCACGGTCGGCGCGACCACCATCAGCTGGATCGCGATCGCCGCGCTCGCGCTGATCCTGTTCCTCGTCATCCTCCTCATCGTCGCGCTCACCCGCGTCGGCGGTGGACGCTCCCACACGGTTCTGCGCTCCACCGGCGCACAGAACCCGCTGGGCCGGGTCACGGTGCAGGAATCATTCGTCTCCGACGCTCTCAAGCACTCCCTGGACCAGCGCGACGAGATCCTGTTCTCCTCAGTCACCGCCAACGACATCCGCAAGACCCCGGTCATGCACGTCAGCGTGACACCGCGGCAGGGCACGTCCCCAGCCCAGGTGGTCGCAGACGTGGACCAACTCGTCTCCAACCTGGCGACATTGACCGGAAAGAACGTCGACACGTACATCTCGGTGCACTCCGGGTTGCGCGCCAAGCTGGCCCACGACCAGCGTCGCCTCTCCTAGCCACAGCGAAAGACCGCCATGACCTCCCTCCGCATCCTGTTCGTCGCCGCCATCGCGTTCGGTGCCTACACGCTTGGCGCTCGCGCCGGCCGTGGCCGGTACCACTCGATCAAGAAGAACGCGAAGAAGGCGTGGAACACGCGGGGCGTGCGCGCCGCACGCAAAACCACCACAGCTGGCAGCCGCACGCTGACCCGCGCCGTCACCAGATAGTCCAGAAGGGCACCCCATGGCCTCAGATACCGACAACACCATCGACACCGCACGCGACGCCATTGACAAGACCTCGAACGCCGCGAAGGGCAAAACCGGTGACCTCGGCCAGATTGTGACCGAGGTGATCGATAAGGCCGGCATCCTCGTCAACGATGGGCTCGACAAGCTGCGCACCGCCTACCGCGCCAACCCGGCCCGCGTGCTCATCATCGGCGCGGTATCCCTCGCCGGGCTGACCGCCGTCCTCGCCACCCTCACCCGCCGCGACTGACCCGTCGCGACCCCGCACAGAAAGACAGACTCATGGGTTTTCTCGGATTTCTTCTCCTCGGCCTGATCGCCGGCGCCATCGCCAAACTGATCCTTCCCGGCAAGCAGGGGGGCGG
The DNA here is from genome assembly GCF_024124465.1 of Microbacterium sp. CnD16-F. Classification (NCBI taxonomy): domain Bacteria; kingdom Bacillati; phylum Actinomycetota; class Actinomycetes; order Micrococcales; family Microbacteriaceae; genus Microbacterium; species Microbacterium sp. CnD16-F. The sequence continues at coordinate 23,757 of NZ_JAMXSA010000021.1, read as the reverse complement.
CTGGTTCATCACCCTCCTCCTCGGTGTTGTGGGTGCACTCCTGGGGGGATGGCTGGGCAGCGTGCTGTTCAATGCCCCGCTCGAAGAGTTCTTCTCCCTGCAGACCTGGCTCCTCGCCATCGGTGGATCGCTCATCGTCCTCCTCATCTACGGCTTCCTCGTCGGCCGCAAAGCCAAGTCCTGACCCCACCTCACTACACGCAGCAACACGCTTTCACGGATAGGAACCGCATCATGACTGGTCGCAATACTGTTGTCCGATCTCTGCACGACGTGGGCCTGGCCGCGTGGTTCGGGGGCACTTTGATGGGCGCTGTCGGCCTCAACGGCGGCACAGCGAAAGCCGCCGACCCCGCCGAGCGTCTGCGGCTGTCCTCTATCGGATGGGCTAAGTGGGCACCGGTCCAGCTGGCGGCGATCATCGCACACGGCATCGGCGGTGCCGGCCTCATCCTCGGCAACAAGTCAAGGATCGCCGCCCAGCCGGAGTCCCGCACGAACACGAAGGTGAAGTTCGCCCTCACCGCCGCCGCGGCAGCAGCGACCCTCTACGCCGGGATCCTCGGCACCAAGATCGCCAAACACGCCGACGAGGGTGGCGAGGGTGTCACCGAAGCCGATGAGACGGCGTCGCCGGAACTCACCTCCGCGCAGCGTCAACAGCGCGTCCTCCAGTGGGTGCTTCCCGCCCTCACCGGCGTGCTCATCGTCCTCGGCGCACAGCAGGGCGAGCAGCAGCGTCCCGTCGCCGGATTCCTGCACCGCCTCACCCGCCGGGGTTGACCCATGACGAAAAGTAGACGTGAGCTCGAGTCGGCGGACAATGACCGCGAAGAGCAGGATTCCGGTGAGCACCGCGAACCCCTCCCCGAGACCACGGACGAGGACGGGTTTCCCCTCGAGAACCCCTCCGGCTGACATCGGCCCACACCGGAACCCGCTCATCACCGCACGACCAATCAGTTGCAAGGGAAAGGGAGATCACGATGAATGGTTCACGCGCGGACCGGCCGTCGCAGGGTGACGACGAAGACGACACCACCGTTGAGGACGATTCCGCAGCGTCCGCAGGATCCGAATCACCCGAGGAAGGTCAGGCGGCGATGGACGCCGCCGAGGACGCCGTTATCAACTCCGACGACAACTGAACACCACACGCCCCGCACACGCGGTGCCACACCACCAGGGAAGGGAGCCCGTCATGGGACTCGACGACAAGATCAAGAACGCCGCGCAGGATCTCACTGGCAAGGCCAAGGAGAAGATCGGCACCGCCACCGACAACGACAAGCTCGCCGCCGAAGGCGCCGCCGACCAAGCCGAAGCCAAGATGAAGAAGGCCGCTGAGAACGTCAAGGACGACCTCCGGTAGCAGACCGGTGGGGAGGAACCGCGTCCCCCTGCGATGTCCTCCCCACCTCCCCGCACCATAACAGCACCCTGAAGGAGCAGATCATGACCGAGAACACCACCCCGCTGTCAGAAGACAACTCGCTGGAAGGTCCCGACATCGAAGTCCCCACGCATGACTCCGACGGCACCACCAAGCCGGGCGGTCTCGGCGGCGACGGCACCATCCCCAACCACCCCGCCGGTATCGCTGCCGGACACACCGGGACCGCGTCCACCTTCGAACCTGAAGAAGACGAGCACGCCGAGTAAGCACACACGAACACGCGCGAGCCGGACCATGCCCCTCATCCGGCACGGCCGGCTCGCGGTGTCCCGCGAAAGGACTCCTCATGACACGTCGACTTGCCATCGTGTGGAACCCGTCCAAGACGGATAAGGACACGCTCAGTGAAGGACTATCTGCGGCCCTTCAGGACGCCACAGCCCCCGAGGTGTCCTGGTGGGAGACCACCGAGAATGACCCCGGCGGGGACGCCACCCGCCGCGCAGTTGCCACCACCCCTGACCTCATCATCGCCGCCGGGGGTGATGGCACTGTCCGGGCTGTCGCCGAACACCTCGCCAGCAGCCCGTCGGCGCTCGATCTGGGCATCGTCCCTCTCGGCACCGGGAACCTCCTCGCCCGCAATCTGGACATCCCCCTCGGCGACATCCCGGCAGCGTTCACCCGCGCACTCACCGGCACCCCGCGGAAGGTGGACATGGGCTGGGTCGACGTCAATCTGATCAGCGGGCGCGAACGACACGGCTTCGTCGTCATGGTCGGATTCGGAATCGACGCGCACATGATCGCCGAAACCAACGACGACCTGAAAGACAAAGCCGGTTGGCTCGCCTACGTCGAATCCCTCGGTCGTGCTCTCGCCGCCAGCGACGTCGTCCCCTTCCACATCACCGCCGATGACCAGCCGGCCCGCGATGAAGAAGGCCACACCCTGCTCATCGCCAACTGCGGCACCCTCCAGGGCGGATTCACCCTGCTCCCCGACGCGGACCCCTCCGACGGGGAGCTGGACTACCTCCTGCTCAGCGCCGAAGGCATCGCGCAATGGGCAGGAACGCTCAAGACGATGCTGTGGGACAACGGACTCAAACGACTCATCAGCAGTACCGAGGAAACCACCAGCACCGACACGGTCACCCACGCCCGCGCCCGCAAACTCGACGTCACCCTCCCCGGTCCCCGACCGTTCGAAATCGACGGCGAACAGATCGGCGAAACCGACTCCTTCACCGTGACTGTCCAGCCCGGCGCCCTTCACATCCGATAGCCGCTACGACACTGAACCTGGCCTTCGTGCCGGTGGGAGCGATGACGTCGCCTGACAGAGGTCCGCAGCTCAGGTCTGAACTGTCCTTCCCACCCCGTCAGAGGGATGGTGCAGCGGGGTGATGTCCAAATGGTCGAGAAGGTCCTGCGGTGAGTCGAAGACGGCGATCGCGCCGGCCTCGCTGAGCTCGGCGCGTGAGGAGCCACCCGTGAGCAGGGCGATCGTTTTCACGTCGAGCCGGCCCGCGGCGATGACATCCCACGTCGAGTCTCCGATCATGACCCCACTGGAGCGGGACACCTTCTTCAGTGCCGTGTCAACCAGGTCCGGTGCAGGTTTGCTGTCGGAGGCATCTTCCGAAGTGGTCCATGCGTCAGCGAGCCCCCGCGCGTCGATCAGGTCCAGGCTGCGCTCAACGTGCGCTGCCTTTCCCGAGCTTGCCAGCACAATCTGGAACCCTCGTCGTTTCGTCTCAACAAGGAGTTCGTGCGCGCCCGGAAGGGGCTGGATCTCATCGATCAGCAGTTCGAACTCCTCCTCCCACGCAGCTCGGATCTCGGCGCCGCGCGCGTTCTCTGCGGAGGGTCCGGCGACTTCGGCGATCAGCTTGTCCCCACCCATCCCGATCGTGCGATGGATGCGCCAGATCGGCACCGTGATGCCGCTACGTCGCAGTGCCCGGTACCAGGCGAGCGTGTGCTGATAGTTGCTGTCCACGAGTGTCCCGTCGACATCGAAAATGATGGTGTCTGACAAAGCGATCCTTTTTCGTTGGGAGCGGAGTGGCTCATTCGAGATAGCGGTATCGCTATCGACGTAAACGGCCCCGGTCGCCCTGCCCAACATCCGAGCTCGCAGGCTCTGGATCGAAGCTCTCAGGGTTTTGCTGGTCTCCACGGGAGATGTCGTGCTCGACGATGTCGACCTGTTCATGGCGGGGAGTTTCATCAATACGGTGCTCGCGTTGCGCCCTCGATACTCGCACCGTGACGGCCTCCACAGGCACGGCCCTCCTGGTGATGGTGAGTTGCTCCTGGTGCAGCACCATCGTGATGGGCGGCGTCGGGACGTGTCCGGCGCGGCGGGGGAGTGGAGCCTGACCCGGTTTCCCGGACGGTTCTTGTGTGTTGATCATGCCGCGATTTCGGCGGCGGTGTGAAGGGCTTCGTATTCGGCGGGGCTGAGGTTGCCGAGGCTGGTGTCACCGGCGGCGGGTTGTAGAACCCCTCGATCCACTCGAACATGGCCGACGCGAGTTGCGTCCTTGAGTCCCAGGACGTGCGATCCAGTAGCTCGCGCTGCATCGTTGACCAGAAGCTCTCGATGAGGGCGTTATCGACGCTTGAGGCGACTCTGCCCATCGAGCCGAGGAGACCTGCTTGGCGGAGTCGGTGCCCGAAGAGCCACGAGGTGTATTGCGCTCCTCGATCCGCGTGGACCACGGTTCCGGGCTCGGGGCGGCGGCGCCACCGGGCCATTTCGAGCGCGTCAACAACGATCTCTGCGGTGATCCGATCCGAGATCGACCAGCCCACGATCCGGCGGCTGGACGCGTCGATCACGGCGGCGCAGTAAACCCATCCGTCCCTCGCGCGGTGCTGCGTGATGTCGCAGAACCAGAGCCGGTTCGGCGCGTCGGCGCGGAACTGCCGCTTCACGAGGTCCTCGTGCGTGGCGGTGTCCGGCTTCCAGCCGCGCCGTTTGCGGCGATGCGAGACACCGACCAGCCCATCCCGCCGCATCAGCCTCGCGACGCGCTTCCGGCCGACGTGAACGCCGAGCCCGAGTCGCAACTCCGCCAGCACGCGAGGAGAACCATAGGTTTCGCGGGAATCAGCGTGAATGCGACGGATCGTCATCGTCAGCTCCGCATCCGCGAGAGCCCGCGGTGATGGCGGTCGACGCACCCACTCGTAGAAGCCAGACTTCGAGACGCTCAGGAACCGGCAGGCCACCACGACGGGAACACCGTCCGCGGCGAGCTCCTGGACCAGCCGGAACCCTATTTTGGGAGCACGTTCTCCCTCGCGAAGTACGCGCTGGCGCGCTTGAGGATCTCAATCTCCATCTCCAGCACACGGTTGCGGCGCCGCAGCTCAACGAGCTCCTTGTGCTCGTCGGTCGTGACCCCGGCCTTGCGGCCGGAGTCGACCGCATCCCGGTTCATCCAGTTCCGCAGACAGGACTCACTGATCCCGAGATCACGCGCGGTCTGCGCAACCGGGTTGCCCTGGGCAACGAGATCGAGGGCTCGACGCCGAAACTCCGGCGGGTGGGCAGCAGGCATCTCACGGACTCCTTCCGAGACGATCATCGCCTCAAAGTTGGTGTCCGGAAAAGCGGGTCAGGCTCCCCCTGGCTCATTCTCCTCGTATGCGCATTCGCGGCGCTGGCAATCGGAGCAGCGCGCTTTTCGGTTCACCGAGCAAGGGGCCGCCGTCGTTCACCGACTGAGCTGTATGCCTCGGACGACTTCTCCGACCTGGAACTCGGGCGCCGCCCGGTCACGCACTATCCCCGGGAGGAAGCGAGCACATCCCAGCTGGGCGATCCGCCTCCGCATCGGTGACGTGCCGCCGTATGCCGATAATCTGCGTTATGTCAGAAGACTGACGTGGCCGCCCCTGGTGGGCGTCTCCCCTCACTGTTCCGGCAGTACGGAGTCGAACTTTTCGTTAGCCTTCCTGGACCGCCAGTAGGTGCGCTCGACGGTGGGCATATCTACCCCGAAAGTCTGATCTTCGAAGGGGTGGTGATGCGGTCGCCAATCGCCTTCTGCGTCCTCTACAGGCATCAGAAGCGACCCGCTTACGACGATCCGATGGACTTCGTCCACATCGGCGTCGCGGGGCCCTTTGTAGTTGACCTGAAGCACCGCGGCGCGCTTCGCGATGCGGGTGCCGTTGGAATTGACGTCATCGACGAGCTGGACCCACTCAGCGACAGTCCGTGAGATGGTCACATCTACTTCCACCGACTCGCCGGGGTGCAGCTGCTCTCGGAAAGGGTTCATGGACACGCCCCGTGTCCCGATGAACCGAAGTGTTGCCGAGCTCGGCCCATCGTTGCGTGCCGTGAATGAGTAGGCCGTTTCGATAGAGGTGCCAGCGTCTCGCGGGAGCTTGAAGACGTCGCTATCCGTTGTCGGCCTGCGCACAGTGCTATCGAAGCCCTCGCCCCTGATGACGACTACAGCAGTCGCTGGGTCGATGTAGCCGGTCGGAAAGACGCTGATCTGCGGGACGCCGTTCTCCATCCGAGCGATCTGGCTCTCGACGAGGGCTGCCTGGGCTACCGAGACCGCCTTCTCCGAGGCCGCAACCGACTTGCGAGTCTGGAATGCCTGCCAGGCGATCACGACAGCGGAAATCGCCGTAGCGAGCGCAGCCGTGACCTCCCACCACTGAGGAGCGGTCATCAACACAATCTGTTCGGCAGCCACGTAGTGAGAATGGCACACCGGGTGACGCGGCTTCGAGGTGGCCCTGTTGAAACACAGTCGCCTCGAGTAGTCGTCACATGCTCTGAGCGACGGCCTTCGCGGCTTCTGGATTCATGAGCTCAGGGTTCGGCAACATGCTCAGCTTGCTCACGTACCCCTCCACAAGAGGGGTCAACGGGTGACGCGTCCCAGTGCTCTCCGTTTCGAGCACCCTCCTGCCGAGCCCGGCGAGCAGATCTGCGACCTGCACTCTGGCTTCCAGCTTTGAGTCGACCAAAGTGACGGACATGAGCTCCACGCCCTTGCCTGCTCGGTGCGGGGAGACAACTTCAGGCGCAGCCAAGTTTTGTTTCATCCCCTCGATGCGTTCCGGGGTCAACTCCTTGGCCTCGTCGTGCAACACCTCGACAGCGTTGCCCGACTGGGTGGCCCAATGCAGGACAGTAGCGCCGAGGGCAGGAATCAGGGGATCAAGAGTGCGCAGCCGGTGGTCGATGCCCTCCCCGAGCTGCAACTCGGAGAGGGTCCGAAGGTGCTTGATGCCTGCATGAATCAGGCCGAGGAACATGTCCCCGGCCGAATCGCCGGCGTCCCGCACGTCGACAACGCGGTCGTCAAACGTTTTGAGGGTGGCCGCTGCTTCGGGCGTTGACTTGGCGCGAAGAAAGTCCTGAAACGCGACCAACAGCGCGTCCCACCGCGCGCCGTAGAGGGTCGGAGAGGTGAAGAACAGAATGTTCGCGCCACAGAGAGCGGCGCCGTCGGCGTACATGTCGTACTCGTCCTCGTGGGCAAGTTCTTCGATTGTGGCGTCGAACAGCTTCGAGACGAGGAAGTAGCGCTTGTCTGTGAAGTGGAGGGACGCGGAACCCTTCAGATTCGAATGCTCCAGCAGCCATTTCGCGGTGGCATGGTTCTTCGGGTGCAGCAGCGTCTTGGATTTGAGCTCGGTGCTCCCACTCCCGGTTTTTGCTCGAACCTCAGTCATGATGGCCGTGGCATCGAGGTCACTAATGGCCACGCTTGCGTGAACAAAGAAGCGAGAGCCTCCTGCGAGGAGGTTTTCTCCGTCGTTTCCCGACTCATCGCAAGCAACGATGAAGGGCTGCTTTGCCCTGCTGTTCGTAGTCTCTGCCGTCATCCGCTCATAGTGGCACGAGAGCGTTCCTGCGCGTTCTGAGCGTCGCGCAAAGAGAAGGAGGAGGTGGCCCGATCTGGGCCACCCCCTCCTATTCATCCGTCTCAGATGAGGATGAGCTCTCGGACGTCCTTGCGGTTCTCATCTACGGTCTGGACCTTCCGGCCCTCGCCGACCTCATCACTGATGTACTTGGCAATCGCGATTGCTCGCCGGACCGCCTCGGTGTACGAGAGGTGCTTGCTGGCAGCGAACTGCTTGAGCGCTTCGGCAGTCTCGGGGTTCATGTTGACGCTGAGGCGGACGAGTTCTTGCTGCGTAGTTGCACGCCGCTCACTGGTCGCATCGTGGTCGCTCACGGGATCTCCTATCGGGGTTTTACGCGAATAGCGCTCCCATCCGAGGATGAAAGCACGAGACGCCCGAGTCGAAAGAGTCGGGCGCGACGAAACGACGCGAGGGGCGGGCGCTTCGTTTGAGAGAGGTTGGCGCTGGGTTGGAAGGCCAGGCCGGTTTCTCGTCCGCGTTGAGCTGCTGGGTCGGTTACAGCTCTGTGATGTGCTTCACAAACAACAAGTTATCACGATTTACAGCATGGGGTACACATTTTATGTACACGTGCGACACACCCCCTGGTAGTCTATGAGTCACCTGAACTGCCGCCCACCCGAAGGGCTCCCCCAAAAGCTTGAACCTGAGGACCGAACTATGAGCGATGACGAGAGCGAAGACGAGCTCATCCCCCATCACCTGATCGAGGAACTGATCAACTGGATGATGAGCGCGGGATACTCGCAGATTCATCTGGTTGCTAGGGCGATGCCCGATGCCCGTGAACATGAGCCGGTCCGCGATGAGTCGCGTCACCTGTTCAACTGTGACGAGGAGCCCGACGCTACCGGGCTCCTCGACATTTTTGCGGTGTCGGGCGGCGATGGTGAAGCCCGGATCAATGGCCCCACCGAGATCCCCCACCACGTTCTTCGCCCGCTTATCCAGGCCCTCGACGAGGCTTCCGTTTCCGAGCTAGTCATCGCTGCAAGTGACGCCTCGCCATCGCCGGTTCTGACGAAGTCACGCATCGGGGATATCGAAGAGCATGCGGTCCCGAGCGCAGGCCTCTGGCCCATCATCGCCTGCCAGGTTCTCGAAGACGACTGATCACGACCATGAGCGAGTTCGAAGAAGCCGATAACCCCACCATCGTCCCTCAGACGACGATGGTGGTCAGAGGCAAGAAGAAGCGCTGGCAGCACGAGGCGGACACGCGCCGAAGCCTGGCGTGGGGCATCGTCGGTTCGACCGTCGTCCTCTACGCCTACCTCGTGTACGCCGTAGTGGTGGGCTGGATCGATCAGGAGCGATTCACCGCCATAGTCGCCGCCCTGTCGCCGCTGCAGTCCCTCGCCGCAGCAACTGTGGGGTTCTTCTTCGCAAAGAAGCGATAGGAACGCCGTTGCGCACTTCGGAGACAGGTACCTGTGGATAAGTGAGGTGAACCTCGTCTAAATATGGGCACCGTAGGCCCTTCGTGGCGTCTTGTGGGCATTCGAGTGACCTGACTAGTGGTAGGGGGTGCTGAGTGACGCGAAGTTGAACCCTGATGAGGCCGCACAGCGCGCACGCGAGCTGATCGAAGCAGATGTGGTCGGTCCCCCTCATTGCTCAAACGGTCAATTGGTGGTGCATCCGTCCGCCACCTCTTCGATGTTCACGTCTGACGTGATTCGCCAGTTGAGGGTCTGACCACCGTCGCCCGGGTACGTCCAATAGTGGAAGCTGGCATAGGCCTGGTGAATTCGGCCCCGAGACGTGTAGTACGTCAGGGTGCCCGGAGAGCTGAGGGTCGCTCTGACGTAGACGTGGCGCCCTGCCGGACAGGTCTGGGTACCTGAAGCGCTAAGCACTGCACGGGCCGCGACATCACCTGTCACCTCGACGTTGGTCGAGGCCGTCGCAGGTGCACCAATCGCGATGCCACCCACCGCTAGTGAGACAGCCGCGAGCACCGCCCCGAAGCCGGCGCGCTTTGTTTTGGGCATTGGACTCCCGTCCTATTCCATGTGATTTGCCCTCACCCTAGGCGCCACACAAAGGTTTCTCTGTAGGCCTTCTGGGGGACATTTTAACGGTCGAACGGAGGGCCACCTATCCAGCTGACGTCGTCCTTCGCGGCGTTCGCTACTGCCCAAGCTGGGCGTCAACGCCGGCAAGCTCGTCCAGAATCCTCCGCCGTTCGGCCGGCGTGAAGCGTCGAACCTGCATAGACAGAACGGCCTCAGCCACCAGCGGGCTGAAATCAAACGCCCTCGCCACAGCCAGCTGAAGTTCAGTCGGATCATCTGAAGCGACTGAGCAGAGTTCTATGAGCTTCTCCGGGCGGTCGAGCACAGCGATGTAGCCCGCCAAAATCTCGCGCCGTGTGCGGAGGTTCAGTCGATCGTCGGTCACGCCGACAGCATATCGACGCACCGGGAAACGCTCGGAGAGCCTGCTAGCGCTCGTACCCGTGGTCCTGCGGTCCCGCGCGTAGTCGTTGCGAGCGCTCCTGGGTTGAAGGCGGTTGTGTCCGGCGCTGCGCGTGGGTGGGAAAGCTGGCTCGGACGAGCCAGGTTGACCTGCCCCACGGATTTGGTGCCAGTCGGGGTTGCGAGTGTCTCGTATTCGATCGGGGTGCGGTAGCCAAGCGCGGAGTGTCGGCGCTGACGGTTGTGGAAGATCTCGATGTACTCGAAGATCGCGTTCGCGAGTTCGACTCGGGTCTTCCACTTCTTCCGGTTCAACAGTTCGATCTGCATCGATGACCAGAAGCTTTCCATCATCGCGTTGTCCAGCCCGTCGCCGACGGATCCGAACGAGGGCAGGAGCCCGGCGGAGCGGATCTTCTCCCCGAACAGCCAGGAGGTGAATTGCGTTCCGTGGTCGGCGTGGACGATTCCGCCCGGTGCGGGGCGGCGATTGCGGATGGCCATGTCGAGAGCGTTGATGACGAGCGTGGTGTCCTGCTTGGAGTCGATCGACCAGCCGATGATGCGGCGACTGTAGGCGTCCAGGACGGCGGCGCAGTAGACCTAGCCCTCCCGCGTGCGGTGTTGCGTGATGTCCGTGACCCAGAGCTCGTTCGGCCGGGGTCGGGAGAACTTCCGGTTCACGAGGTCGTCCGAGGTGACAACGCCGCGCAGGCGTTTGGCGCGTGCCGGCCCGGGAAGCCCGTAGATCCCGACCTCGTGCATCAGCTTGAACACGGTCTTGTCGCTGACGGTGACACCCATCGCCATGGTCAGCTCCGCGTGGACGCGGCGGTAGCCGTAGGTGCCGCGCGAGGTGACGTGCACTTCCCGGATCAGCCCGGTCAGCCACTGGCGGCGCAGCTCGGACTGGGTCAGGGGCTTCCGTTTCACTCGGTAGTAGTGCTGCCTGGCAACCCCGAGGACGCGGCAGCAACGGTCGATCGGGATCCCGGCGTCGGCGAGACGGTCGATCACCGGGAAGAGCCTTTTGGGCGGGGGCGCTCCTCGTCGAGGAACTTCGCTGCCTGTCGGACGATCAGCAGCTCTGTCTCGAGCTCGCGGATGCGGCGCTTCGCGGCGCGCAGCTCCGCCGATTCCGAGGACGGGACCCCAGGCCGGCGGCCTTGGTCGATATCGTCCCGGCGGATCCAGTTCGACAGCGTGACGGGATGGATGCCGAGTTCGACAGCGGTCTGCTTGGCCTGCTTGCCGGCACGCACGAGCGCGACGGCGCGCGCACGGAACTCCGGCGGATAGGGACGGGGCATGAGGACGAGCCTTCCGGATCAGGCCACCAGTTAGCCACCGAAACTGGAACCCTTTCCGTGGGGCAGGTCAGGTGTGGTTTAGGCCGCGAGTGTGAGCGGCTCGGTTAGCTTGGCTTCGAACTCGATGGGCGTCAACCCGCCGAGGGCGTCCTGAGCTCGCTGACGGTGGTACTTCCGCTCGATCCACACGACGATGGCCAGGCGCAGCTCTTGCCGGTTCGTCCATCGCTGCTGGTTGAGAACGTTCGTCTGCAGCAGCGACCAGAACGACTCCATTGCCGCGTTGTCCCCGGCGGCGCCGACTCTGCCCATCGATCCGACCATGTCGTGGCGGCGCAGCTCGCGAGCCATCGCTCGTGAACGAAATTGGCTGCCCCTATCGGCATGCAGGATGCAGCCGGCGACTTCACCGCGGCGGGCGACGGCGTTTCGGACGGCATCGACTGCGAGCTTCGCGGTCATCCGATCCGAGATCGAATACCCGACGATCCGGTTGGAGAACACGTCCTTGATCGCGCAGCAATAGAGCTTGCCCTCGGCAGTCCAATGCTCCGTGATATCCGTGAGCCAGAGTCGGTTGGGCGCATCGGCGCGGAACACCCGCTGCACGTGGTCATCGAACACGGGCGGGCCGGCCTTCTTTCCCTTCCCACGTCGCCGCCGTTGCGCAGACGAGAGAATCCCAGCCTGCGAGCACAGCTTCCACGCCGTCCGCCGGCTCATCCGCCACCCCGCCCGACGGGCTTCGTCGGCCAAGTAGCGGTAGCCGAACGTCGGGTCCTCGTGATGGGCATCATGCAGCGCGTTGATCCGATACGCCCGGAGCACGTCCGCGTCACGGATCGGGTCGTTGCGCCAGCGATAGTAAGGCTGGCGGGCGAGCTTCAGGACCCGGCACGACACCGTCACGGGAATCCCCGCATCGGCGAGCTCAGCAACGAGCGGGTACGTCATTTTGGGGAGCCACCGAGTTTCGGATTCGCCTGCGACAGATACGCCGCCGCACGGCGGAGGACCTCGTTTTCCTGATCGAGCAGTCGGATCCGCTTCTTCAACTCGCGAGCCTCGGCGGCGTCCGCGGCGGTCTGACCGGGACGGTTGCCGTCCTCGACATCGGCCTGGCGAAGCCAGTTTTGCAACGTCGCTTCGCTGATCCCGAAGTCGGTGGCGATCTGTTTGATGGTGACGCCGCTCTCACGACGCCGGGCGACCGCGACAACGTCCTCACGGAACTCTCTGGGATAAGGACCGGGCATGATGACATCCTCCCCGCCAGCGCCTCCCGGAACTAACGATCAGTTGTCACCGGTTCGTTCCTCACGCCCCGTAGATGTTTCAGTTTCTTCTGTGCTGGGGCTGTGTCAGGTGCTGGACCGGGTGTAGGCAGCGGCGCGCACCACATCTTCGTCCTCCAGTCCAGCTCCTAGAGCTCCGCCCACGGTGGCCAGGCTGGCGGTGAGCCAGCTGATCTTCGCGTAGTCCAAAGCGTTCACTGGGTGACCGGCGACACCGGCCAGTACCTGCTCGTCGATGAGCAGCAGCGCGACGACCCAGGACAGGATGAATAAGACGAGGTAGAACACCACAACCCCGATGGCCACGGTCGCGGTGGTGGCCAAATTGAACAGGATCACCTGCTCACGTTGGGCTCGCCGCCGTGGGCGCTCCCACAAGTCGGCTCCCAGGATCAGGGTGGCACTCACCGCCCCGATCGCCATCACCGCCAGGAGGACCAGGCGCACCGGCCCGTAGGCCATGGCCAGTACCCATAGGTCCGAGGCCACCAATGTCAGCATGCCGGTGGCCGCTGCCACGACCAGCGCCCGGGAGAGCCGGGCCACGAAGGCCCAAGGCTGGTTGGCGCGGATCATGCCCAGCAGCAACCGCACGTTGCCGCTCAGCACTCGGGCCGTGAACTGCACGACGTTGTCGTCCGGGCGTTCGTCGAGATCGGTGGACAGCTGGTGGGCTCTTCGAGCAAGATCCCGCTGGGCGTTGAGGTCTTCGGCGTCGTAGCCCAGGAGCTGCCCGACCACGTGCACGGTGGTCTCTTGCACCTTCTGCCGCACGTGCACGGGTCCCAGGGTTGGGACGGAGACCAGCCCTACCCCGTGCACGGGGCTGAGCTGGGTGAGCACCGGACGTCGGCCGGTCTTCAGGGGGATCTCGGTGAGCACCACGGCCAAATCCCAGTTCTCCTCCAGCACGCGGTTTCGGGCCGCCTCCAGCAGGTCCAAGGTCTCGGTGGGTGGATCGACCAGCCGGTCTTCGGCCATCTTCAGTTGCCAGCGCACTCCCGGATACCGCTGCACCAAAATCTTGCGCACCGAGGTGGTGACCTCGGGGCCGAGCACCGCACTCAGGGATGGTGAGACCACCAGGCCGATGAGCAGCTCGGCATCGGAAAGGGGCTCGGCAGGATCGGCGGTGGATCGGCAACGCTCAGCAGTCACCCCTCCATGGTGAGGCAACCACGGGTCGGATTGCCACTGGCTCGATGGAGCCCCCAAGGTTTCGCGCAGCAGGGTGTTCATGGCGGGGTCCGGGGTAGCGGCGGTCGATGTCGAGGGCGGTGTCGGGCACGCACCAGGCGAGCTGTTCGTCCCAGGCGAGGGAGAGTTCGAGGGCGGCTTCCTCGAACGATTCGGCCCATCGACCGATGATGCGGCCGCTGGTGGTCTGGGCCGTCCACCAGGCGCGGCCGGGGGTGGAGGGGCCGTGACGGTCGTAGGTGGGGACTCCGAGGGCGGTGAGTTCGGCGTCGAGGGCTTCCCATTCGCGGCGGACGCTTTCGTTGGTGGTGCGCTCGACGTACCCGACGCGGGCGCGGATGCGCAGGGCGCAGGTGAAGAGGGTCGCGAGGTCGGTGCTCACTGGGCCGCTCCCGCCAGGTGGGTGGTGTATCCGGCGGCGGTGTAGCTGTTGGCGCACCAGACGCACACGGGGTACCGGTCGTCGTCGATCGGGTCTTCTACCTCGCGCGTCGCGATGGCTCCACAGTCGATGCAACTGAAGTCCATTGCCTCTCCCCTCCGTTTTCCCGGCGTCGGGCCGGACACGTAGTGCCGGTGTCAGCGGAGTCGGCGCAGTGCCTGGAGGGAGCGGTTGCTAAGCGGAGCCCGGAGCGCAGCGGAGGGCGGAGTCTGCAAATAGCGACCGGAGGGAACGGAGCCGGCGGAGCTGACTTAGGCTCGGAGTTTCCGGCTCGACCCTGGGATGAAAGAACAGTGCGCGCGGAGCGTGCGCGTCGAGCGGCCCGTCAGGGCTGCTCTGGTGGGTTCGTCAGGACAGCCCGGGGCCTTCTCGACGAAGAGCTACAACCTCAGCGGGCTGGCCCCTTTCGGCGGCGCCGGATGGGTCTCCGGACTCAAGAGCTTCAGCCAGGAGGGGAAAGTCACCTTCGTCAAGGTGACGACAGGAGTCGCCTATGGAGTTGCCGGGTGGGTGTGCTACTCCGGTAATCCCTCAGCGTCCCGATGACGTCCATGCAAGCAGCAGCATCGACGCTGCGATCGAGCTCGCCCGCAGCGAGCGAGAGAGAGTGGACGATGAGGCTCTGATGTCGCGGGAGATGGCCGTGGGCGAGGCCTCCTGGCCCAGTTGGGAGATCGAGATCCATGACCTCGTCTATCTGTGGGTCAGCATGCCCGATCATGACGTCTACGCGACCGGTGACCGCGCGTTCGTTTCGTCGCAGATCGAGATCATTGTGCCAGCCTGACAACCTGGACGCGAAGAGCCCCCTGCGCCATCAGGACGCGGGGGGCTCCTTGCCCGCCCCCGGCGCCGGATGCGCTGTCGCTGCAGGCGGTGGGGCTGTAGGTGTACTGACCCGGATCGATCCGCTGTCGACTATTCGTTCCCGGAGGACACTGAGCGTCGCGAGCTTCTCCTCATCACTGGCGGAGGTGAAAGCTGCCAGCCGTTCAGGCGTGACATCGATATAGAGGTGAATGAACGGTCTTGCACCCTCGAGAACGGCCTCGTTCCTGTGCACGCGCGCTCGTCGTGCCGCCCCCGAAGCTATCAACCTGATATCACCGCCCCAGGCCGCGGCTGCGTTCCTGACTTACCGCTCGGCTTTTCCGAGCATTCGAGGTCGATGTTGGTTTCGCTGCGACCGCCTCGCGCGGGCTCCGGGCGTTGCCGGTGTCTGCGAGCACCCGGCCGCGTACCTCCGCGGCCGATGCGGTTCCCTCGAGCGAACGCGCGAACTCGGCGCGGCGCTCTGCGCTGTCGTAGAAGCCTGCGGCCTGCGATCGTTCGGCTGCAGCCTCCCGCTCTTGACTGGTCGACTCGGACGCGGCGGCCGGGTCATCGGTCTCGTAGGCGCGTTCGGCGGTTGCGTCCGCGTCGCGGTCACGCGCCTCGGCAGATATGAGAAGGATCTGACTGGCGGTGAGTTCTTCACCGGATCGGCGCTGCTCCTCGCGCGCCTGCGCGCGGTCGGCTTCGGCTCGACGGAGCGCGTCTGCCACCGCTGTGGGGTCGGAGCCGGCGGCGTCGACGTCGATGCCGTACCGGTCCTGCACTTCGCGGCGGATGGTCTCGTTCGCGCGGGCCGCGACGTCGTCGTGGTCCCGCCACGCGACGGCGGCTTCTCGCGCGTCGGCAATGTCGCGAACGTCCGCACGGTCCCACCAGGACGGCTGGTCGACGACGGCGAGCTGTCCGCGCACGGCCGCGCGTTCGGCGTCGAGCCTGCTCTGCAGCTCTAGTGCTTCCTGGGTGGCTGCGGCTTCCCGCTGGCGGTTCCATTCCTCGCGGAGCCGGGCGAACCGCTCCCCGAACTGGGAGGCGACCGTGAGCGCGATGCGCAGGGAGTTGTCGAACGTCTCGCCTACGCCGTCTGTGTCATCGACCATGATCGTGGTCTCCTTCTCTTCCGTTGTGGCCGCCCTGCTGACGTGACGTGTCGGACGTGGTTCGGGGCCGGGGGGTGAGTGTGTTCGGCAGCGGTGACCGGGTGCCGGGCGCGGCGAGTCCGCGCTGAGCGCGACGTACCGCTTCTTCCTCTGGGGAGAGCGTCGCCGTGGTCGCGGGCGCCGCGGCTGTGCGTGCGTCGGCGGGCATCCGCTCACCGATCGCTTCGAGAGTGCGTCGCAGGGACTCGCTCATCTGTTCTGCGCGGCGGGCATCGCCCGCCGCCTTGTGTGCGTCGATCAGCGCGACCGACAGACGGCCGAGTTGACGGAACAAGATGGCTTCGGCGGCGGGGCCTTCGCCGCCGACTGCGGCTTGCATCAGCACCATTGCGGCGCCCGACGCTGAGCCCATACGGACGGGCTTCGGCTTGGACTGGTGGGCGCGGATGTGAGCGCTGCGCGACAGCTCTCGGGCCGTCTCAGCGAGCGGCCCCGGCGTTGCCTCAACGCGCTGCGACCACGCGGCGAATGCGCCGGCGGTCTCTCGCGCGACATGCGCCCACGTGGCTCGGTCCGTCGCCGGTACCTCCCGCAGCTGCGCCCTGAGCTCGCGCAACTCCCGCCCGTACTGTTCCCACAGCTTCGGGTCGGGAGCGTGCTCTTCGCGGCCAGGAGCGACCGGACGGTACTGCCACGGGTTCTTGCTCGTGGCTCGCCACTCGTCCACCGCGCCCTGCGCCGTCTGAGGGCTGTCCGGCCAGCCCTCCCGCAGGCGCGGGAGGGTGAGGTCGCGGGCAAGTCGCCCTCCACCGAACCAGACCGGCCGCTCGTTATCGGCGGGTCGCAAAGCGACGGAGTAGCCGGCAACGACGTCGTCGCGGCCAGCTGCGAACCGCGGCCGGATGAGGACACCGGCACATCGCATTCGACGCACGAACTCGCCTTCGTCGACGGATGCCGTCGCTGCGGCCCTGACGGTCCGCTCGAGCCGGTGGGCGTCGACCTCGACCGCACCGGTGCGTGCCGCCCGCTCGGTTTCGGCGGGCTTCACGCCACGCTCTCCCATGCCCCGCTCGCGAGAGTCGACGGGCATCAGACCGTGCTCGACCTCGAGCGTCCGACACAACTCCTGAGCGCGCCTGTAGTCGTTGTGCGTCGTCGCTTTCGTGCCGTCCTCACGCACAAGTGAAACGGCGATGTGAACGTGGTCGTTGCCGTTCTTGGAGAGACCGTGACGAACCGCAACCCACCGGCACGGAGCCTTCCCGGATGCCTCCGTGAAGCCCATGCGGTCCACGAACTGCTGCGCGATCGTGCCCCACTGCTCGTCGCTGAGCTGACCTTCTTCGGCACGCAGCGACAGTGAGCAGTGCCACACATCTGCGGCCACGCGCTCGCTATGCAGCTCGCCCGTCTCCGGGTCAGCGACGCGCACCTGACGGGTCACTTCGACGCCGTAAGCGACGCGCGGTGTGTCGAGCGCGACACCAATCTCGCGCGCCGCAGCGGCGTCGAGAACGGCGTACCCGTGACGGGCCATGATCGCGTGATCACCCGCGACAAGGTGCTGCTCCGTGTGCTCGTTGGCGCGTCCCTCGCCCGCGAGGTAGGTCATCAGACCAACGATGCGAGATCCGCGAGTGATGTTCGGAATCATGCGCCCGCAAGCTTCCGAATGGTGTCGTCGATCCGGGCGCTGAGCGACCGGTACTCCGCTACGACGCGCTCCGCCTCGGCAGGGAAAACGCCCTCGGTGTTGGCGTACCGGGCGAGCTGGTTCACGTTATTCGCGACCGTGCCCATCGTCCGCGACAACGCGAACAACTCCGCGATCAGCTGCTTCTGGTCCGTGCTGGTCTGAACGTTCGCGTTCATGCCCGCCTCGACCAGAAAGCGCGGAACGGTGACGCCCGCGACGACGGCGCGAGCGCGCAGCTTCGCATCCTCGTCCGCGTTGGTCTTGACCACATAGCGACCCGCGTCACGCGGCGTCGCAGAGTTCGCACGACGCTGCCGGCCGAACAGCTTCCGCTCGTTCTGCTCCGGCATGATCACGTCCTCTCGGCCCAGCGCAGCGAACCCGCCAACCAGCGGGGACCATACGACCAGTATGCCGACCGCGACGCCGGGAGTCCAGAGTTAGGTTACCTAACTCTATAGCTTGCTCTGCGAGCGGTCCCGCCCAGCGCAGAACGTGGTCGAACGCGGATGATCCCGCTAGAGGGCAACCTGCCCGTGGATCTGCTCTTGATCCGCTCGTTAGAGTCGGTCCCATGAGCGACGCGAACTTGAACCCAGATGAAGCCGCACAACGCGCACGCGAGCTGATCGAAGCAGACGTCAACGCGAAGGTTGACGCCGTGCGCGAGCTGGTCGCTGCGGTGAACGAGGCAGATGCCGCGGAGGCGCGCCTGAACGACGCGACAGCCGCCCATGACCGCGCCTGGAAAGCGGCTCTTGCCGCCGGATGGAGCGAGAAGGATCTGCGCGCTACGGGTGCGCGCGCACCCGGTCAGGCCTCGCGCAAACCTCGCTCGAAGCGGCGCACGGTCGTCGCTGACTTCGGTTCTTCTGAGTAGCAGCCTTCGGCCGCAGTACCTCCAAACGGTCCCCTCCGCGCTTTGCGCGACGGGGACCGTTTGCATGGGGCAACTTCGTTGCCTTTCGGCCGTTGGATGGTACGCGCTGTAGTCGCTCCGGCAAGGGCTTTCGCGGCATATCCTCCCTCGCTGCGCTCAGTCCGGTATTCCACGGACCCTTGCCTGCGCTCCCCCACCGCAGTGTTTCGACTTTCGCCGAAAGGCAATGAGGTGTGAAAGGGAGAACTGCGATGAAGAATGAACCGCTCACCGTGTACTCGAACGAGGGGTGTGTGCAGTGCACGGCCACGATGCGCGCACTCGAAGCCGCCGGGATCGAGTTCGAGGTCGTCGACCTGTCGACCGATCCCGAGGCTCTGGCGAGGCTCAAGGCGGCCGGGTTTCTGCAGGCGCCGGTCGTGGAAACGGTCGATCAGTCGTGGTCGGGTTTCCGTCCCGACAAGATCGACGACGTCGCCAAGAAGCGAGCTGCACGATGAGCGCGGGCACGGTCGTCGACACTCCGCTGCTGCTGACGCCGGCGGAGGCTGCGGAGGCGCTGCGAGTCGACGTGTCCGAACTTCGGACGATGCGCGCCACGGGCTCTGGCCCGGACTTTCACGATGTGGGCCGTGGGCTCATTCGGTACGTGCGAGAGAGCGTTGAAGCGTTTGCTGAGCGCGCTGCCGCTTAGAGCTCGTGCCCGCGGTCCTGTGATCCCTCGCGCGCTCGACGCGGGCGGGACTGAGCTGCGGGGCGTTCGGTCCGACTCTGCGCCGGGAGGGGAAAGCTGGCTCGGATGAGTCGGTGCATCTCGTCGCGCTCGTGTGCGTCGATCGGCGTACGCAACGCCCGTTCGACCACGAGCTCGTGTACTCGTCGCTGCACTTCAGCGCCGATGTTGAAGGGGGTGGCACCGCGCAGCTGTCGCGCGACCGAGTCCATGCGGACGTCCTCGGTGATCTGCTCGAGCTGTTTAGCGGGAAGCCTCTGCCGGGCCGAATCTACGATTGCGCGGGCGCGCGCCTCACGGTCCCGTGCGTCGGCCTTCTCGATAGCGCCGGCTGCCAGATACCGGGCGCGGAACTCGACGGCCGCGCGGTGTCCAGGTAGAGCCTCGAAGGACTCAGCCCGAATCCGAATCTGATCGTTGATCCGCCTGTGACGTGAAAAGAACGCGTCAGCGGCGGCCGCGTTCTTGCGACGGTCCGCCGCGTAGGTCTTATGGATCTCCCGCGGCGGGAGTCCGAGCTTTGTCAGCCGGCGGCGCAGCTGCGCCGCTTCGCGGCCTCGCTTTCGTTCGCGCTCGAGGTTCTGCTGGTACCAGCGCCTGAACTGGTCAGGGTCCGCTTCGCGACGGCGCGCAGCGTCGGCGCGCTCTCGTTCGCGAGTCAGCTCCGGGTATCGGTCACGGTGCGCCTGGGAGCGGCGCCGAGCGCCCTCGGCCGCACGCTCGGGATGCCGTTCCTTGTAGCGCGCCTGATACTCGCGCACCTTCTCGGGATGCTCCTGCCGGAACTTGCGCTGACGCGCCCGCTCCTGCTCTCGATGCTCGGCATACCAGCGTCGGCCTTTCTCCCGCCGCGCCTCAGCCGCTCGCTTGCGAGCCCACCGCCGGCGTTCCGAGAGGCGATTAAGTTCGCGGTGTCGCTCGAGGTTGTTGGCGCGCCAGGCTCTTCGCAGCGCGGCAACGTGCTCCTTGTTCGCCTCGCGCCAACGCCGGTCCTGGGCACGCTTACGTGCGGCGGCGTCCTCGGAAGCGTCGTCGGAGCTCAGGAGTTCTCTCCCCCGTCAGGCACCAGTCCGAACACGTACTCGATCAGTGCTTCGCGGTGATTCGTCGGGTCGATGATCGTCCGCGCGACCAGGTCGCGCAGCGCCGCAATGTCGGCGGGCTCGAGCTCGCCGGCATCGGACAGCACGAAGTCGACGTCGTCACCGATCGAGTAGTCCGCATCGTCCGCATGGATCTCCGGGTAGTAGGCCATGGCGAGGACGCCTGTGGACTGGACCACCTGGTCTGCTGCGTCACGGTTCATCATGTGGTCTCACTCTCTTTCGTCGTCGTCTGTTGAAGCTGTTCGCGGTAGTACCGGTCGAGAGCGCGAGCGACGCTAGATGCGCCGACGCCTAGCGTGCGCCCGATCTTCGCGACGCTGTCACCGTTGTCGCGCATCTGCACCGCGGCCGCGGTGCGCTCGTCAGTCATGACCGAGGGCCGGCCTCCGACCCGCCCTTGGCTGCGCGCGTGCTCGAGGCCGCGGCGAGTGTTGTCTCGGATCGTCGAAACCCGCAACTGCGCGAGAACGGCCATGATGCCCACGATCGCCTCCCCCATCGGCGTCGACGTGTCGACGTCGAGGAATGGCTCGGTAAGGCTGCGCAGGCGGATGCCGCGGCGGGCGAGATCCCGGATGAGCTCGATCGCCATGACCTCGCTGCCGGCGACACGGTCGAGAGCGCGAACGACAAGGGTGTCCCCCGGTCGGAGATAGTCGAGGCAAGCGATCCACTGCGGGCGATCGCTCACTCGGCTCGATTCCCCGTGGTCGATGAATACTCGACCGGCGCCGGCTGCACGCAGCTCGGCCTCCTGGGCGGCGGGGTTCTGATCCCTCGTCGAGACGCGGGCATAGCCGACGATATTCACACGCCACTCCCCCCGGTATCCGCCGTCACTCGTCGACGGGCTTCACCGAAAACGGTAGCGCACAGGTTTCGGTGCGTTTGGGTTTCGGTGGGGGTTTTCGGTGGATCCATCCTCGGCGTGTCGGGGTCGTCGGGTGTGGAGTTGCTCGCTTGATGGCGGTGTTCTGTGATCGTTCGGTGGCGCCGGTCAGCTCCCGATGACGAGTACGCTGGCGGCGGCTTCGACGACGTCGTCGGTGATTGTCTCGAGTTCGTTGATCTTGAGGATGCGGTTGATCTGGGGGAACAAGCGCTCGAGGAGGCGGAAGTTTCCGCGGGTGATGCGTTCGATGGCGGCGACGGCTTGGGCGTCGGTGAAGTCGTCTGGGTTGAGGGTGCGTCCGAGGCGTGTCCAGTGTCGGTCGAGGACGAAGAGGAGTTCGTCTCGGCCAAGGGCGCGGTAGCGGTGGGAGAACCCGAGGCGGCTGTAGAGCTGGGGGTAGTGGCGGAAGCGTTGGTCGATGCCGGGCATGCCGATCAAGATGATCGCGAGATGGGTACGGTCGTGTTCGTCGCGAAGCAGCTCGAGCGCGGTGGGCGTGAGGCGCTCGGCTTCGTCGACGATGAGCAGTTCGACCCACCGTGTGGTGTCGGCGGTGTTCACTCCGGTGACTTTCCCGATGGTGCGGAGGTGCTCGTCGATACAGATGCCGACTTTGACACGCCATCTGCTGATGTCTCCCATGAGGTCTCTGGGTCGCGGGAGGACCTCGGGTGTGTAGAACACGGTGCGGGAGCGATGCGCGAGCGCGTAGTGTTTCGCGTCGTCCTCGCTCCTCGGGCCCCACGCGGTGATGAAAGGCTGGAGGGTGTCCCAGTTGGCGTAGCGGCGGGCGGAGTTGGTCTTTCCGACTCCAGCGTCACCGTGGCAGATGCCGATGGTGCGTTCCTTCTTCACCGCGTTCGCGAACTCGGTGAAGCGGCGGTGTTCCTTCGTGACGATGAAGCTCTGGGTCATCACTCCTCCTCGTAGGTGCGGAGTCGTTTCTTGGGCGGGGTCGAGTCCGCGAGGTGGGGTTCTTCGCGGTGGGCGATGGTGGGGATGCGGTCGTTGATGGTGCGGCGGAGTTCGTGGCGGCGGGCGCGGCGGGCGGCTTCGATGTCTCGGAGGCTGAGGCGGGTGTTGGGGTGGGCTTCGTCGACGGCGACGCAGATGAAGGTGCCGTGGTCGTAGACGCGGATCTCGGAGAGGTCGCGGGGGTCGTAGCGGATGGTGACTGCGTGTCCGACGAACGGTGCGAGGGTGGGCGCGAGATAGCGCTGGCCTTGGAAGTGGATGCCGTCTCGTTGCACGGTCCGATGCGTGGGCACGGTGAGCAGCAGGCCGTCGAGCTCGTTGAGGGTGTCGGGCATGCGGGGTATCCAGCCGTCCGCGACCCATGCGTCGCGTGGGGAGATGCCGAGCGCCTGATGGGTGCGCTGGTTGTAGGTCGCGATGAAGGCGCCGATCGCTCGGTCCAGGCCCGGGAGGTCGAGCACGGGCTGCGGGTTGCGGTTCCCGGGGCCGAGGTGGCCGGGGAGGGTTGGGAGGACTTCGGTGTTGATGGTGCCGAAGAATCGCTCGATTTTGCCGCGCCCCTGGGGCCTGCCGACGGTCGAGAAGATGAGCCGTAGGTGCAGCTCGATGGCGGTGCGTTCGAGGTGGTGGCTGGTGAAGTCGGAGCCGTGGTCGACGTGCAGCACATCGGGGATTCCGCACATCGCCCACGCGGGGTCGGTCTTTCGCCAGATCGCCTGCCGCAACGCGAGCGCGGTGTTCAGTGACGAGGGCGCTCCGGTGAAGACCATGTATCCGCAGATCGCGCGGGAGTGATCATCCATGACGGTTGTCAGCCAGGGCCGGTCGGGCTTCCCGTTCGCGCCGATGATGAGGATGTCGAGTTCGGTATGGTCGGCCTGCCAGATCTGGTTCGGCCGTTGTGCGCGACGGCGGAACACCAGCTCGTGACGATCGCGGTAGGACGCGGGACCCTCCAACGCGAGGGTGACGAGTGCGGGGTCGAGGGCCTGCACGATTTCTCGGACGGTCGCGTAGCTCGGCGCCGGCCTACTCTCGCGTAGGCACTCTTCGACGATGAGTCGATGCAGCGTCGCGATTGACGGACGAGGCCGGGTCAGGGCGAGCCGCTCGATGGCGGCGACGGTTGCGGGGTCAGTGCGTCGGCTGCCCTTGTCTCTTCGTGCGGTGTCGTCGAGTCCTGCGAGCCCGTGTTTCTCGTAGAGCTGATGCCAGCGTTGGAGCGTCCGCGTGCCGATGCCGCTCTCGCGGGCGAGGGCCGCGAGGGGGATCTGATCTTCGACGTGAAGTCGGAGGATCCGCCACCGCTCGAGGCCGTCCATGAGCCGCTACATCGCTGCGCTCTCGCGGGCCGCATGGACCTGCTGATGGCGGTAGAGCGTCGCGCGACTCCACCCGACGAGACGAGCGGCGTCCTCGGCGGTGCGGCCGCGCGCTCGCGCATCCGCGGCAATCGCGAGCTTGTCCGCGATCACGACCGGGTCCGACAGAGGCCGGCCAAACCGGGTCCCGTTCGCTCGGGCGGCTGCGATGCCGGCGTTGACCCGTTCGACGATGAGCTCCCG
>NZ_JAMXSA010000020.1:0-40822 GCF_024124465.1 Microbacterium sp. CnD16-F | reverse complement strand
GGCCGACCGACGTGCGCGGGCGCCGCGGGCGCGCTCGGGGTGAGCGCGCTCGCCGCGGCCGTCCCGGCGATGACGAGCACGGCGAAGCCGCGGGCGGCGAACTCCTCGGCGATCCGCTGCCAGTGCACGGGATCGCCGCCGTGGCGGTCGGGCGAGACGAGGACGAGAGCCTCGATGCCGCGGCGGAGCGCCGCGAGTTCGAGCAGCATGCGGATGCGGTCGTCCGCCGGGACCTGGCCGAACGGTGTGCGGGCGAGGTGGCGCCAGCCGTGGTCGTCGAGCCAGTGCCGGGCCGACAGGGGGTCGGCGCGACGCCCCGCGAACATGAGCTCCTCCTCGACGACACCGACGACGGCGACGTCGGGGGCCGGGTCGTTGACCTCGGGGGCGTCGACGAGCGCGGCGACGCGGCGGAGCCGACGGGCGCCGCGGTGTCCGCCGAGGGTCACCGTGCCGGCATCCGGACGCATCCGTCCCGTCGCGATGAGACCGAGCACCGAGGGGCGCTGCTCCGTCTCGGCGGTGGCGAGGGTGACACGTCCCGTCTCGAGGACGAGCGAGGTGGGGGGCAGAATGCCGCCGTCCTTGCCCTTCGCGACGGCGTCGAGGGCGATCCTCATGCGCGAGCCTCCGCGAGCACGGCGTCGGCCTCGCGCCACCCGAGCCCCGCAACACCGAGGATCGCGCGGACGGCCACACCGGCGGCATCCGGCCGATTCGAATCCAGCCGCGTGATGACGGTGCGTGCCGCCTCTTCGACGAGGCGCGCGACCGTCGTGACGTGCAGGTCGCCGCGGAGGGTGCCCTCGCAGCGGCCGCGGTCGACGATCTCGAGCACGCGGCGGCGGACCGGCGTGAGGATGGCGGCGGTCTCGCCGACGTGGGAGTCGTCGAGGGCGACGGCGGCGGCGAACTGCACGTGCGCGGCGCCTTCCCAGAGGGCGAGGGCCAGCCGGGCGAGGGCGAGCGGCGCGGGGCCGTCGTCGTCGACCGTGTCGGCGATGGCGTTGAAGCGCTCGGCGCCGGCGTGGATCATCTCGCGGATGAGCGCGTCGCGGTCGTCGAAGTGGCTGTAGAGGGCGCGGCGGCTGAGGCCCGCGGCACGCGCGATCGTGTCGACGGAGGCGTTCGGGTCGGCCGCCAGGGTCTGTGCCGCAGCCGTGAGCAGGCCGGCGCGGTTGGCGACGGCGTCACGGCGGATGCGGCGGGGAGTAGGGGAGTCGGTCACGGAGCCAGTGTAATTATCCTGCACACATGTGTGCAAGATAATTCAGCGAACCCACAGCGGCTCGCTCGTCAACTACTACCGGGACGTGGCTCGTCCGCCGCTCGGGCGAGACCCGTGCCCGGGTCGCGTACCGCCCGCCGCGGGGCTGAGGCTCAGTCGGCGCCGAAGTCGAACGAGGCGGACTCGCCGGCCTCGTCGAAGGCCTCGGCGAGACCCTCGCGCTGCTCGTCGAAGGGCTGCGCGTGACTCGTGATCGCCGCCGCGCCGCCGCGCTCGAGGTCGCCCACGAGCTCGCCGGTCGCGCCGCCGATGAGGCCGAGCGACACGAAGTGCTCGAGGCGGGCACGCGAGTCGGCGATGTCGAGGTTGCGCATCGTCAGCTGGCCGATGCGGTCGGTCGGGCCGAACGCGGCGTCGCCGACGCGCTCCATCGACAGCTTCTCGGGCGAGTACGACAGGTTGCGGCTCTCGGTGTTCAGGATCGTGTAGTCCTCGCCGCGGCGCAGACGCAGGGTCACGGTGCCGCTGATCGCGGACCCCACCCAGCGCTGGATCGACTCGCGCAGCATGAACGACTGCGGCTCGAGCCAGCGGCCCTCGTACATGAGCCGGCCGAGACGCCGGCCCTGCTCGTGGTAGGTGGCGAGGGTGTCCTCGTTGAGGATGCCGTTGATCAGGCGCTCGTACGCGATGAACAGCAGCGCCATGCCCGGGGCTTCGTAGATGCCGCGGGACTTCGCCTCGATGATGCGGTTCTCGATCTGGTCGCTCATCCCGAGGCCGTGGCGCCCGCCGATCGCGTTCGCCTCCATGACCAGGGCCACGGCATCCGCGTACTCGACACCGTTGATCGCGACGGGGCGACCCGCCTCGAACGTGATCGACACGTCCTCGGTCGCGATCTCGACCTCGGGGTCCCAGAAGCGGACGCCCATGATCGGCTCGACGATCTCGAGCGACACGTCGAGGTGCTCGAGCGTCTTCGCCTCGTGCGTCGCGCCCCAGATGTTCGCGTCGGTGGAGTAGGCCTTCTCGACGGAGTCGCGGTAGGGGAAGCCGTGCGCGACGAGCCACTCGCTCATCTCGGTGCGACCGCCGAGCTCGGTGACGAAGTCGGCATCCAGCCACGGCTTGTAGATGCGCAGGGCCGGATTCGCCAGCAATCCGTAGCGGTAGAACCGCTCGATGTCGTTGCCTTTGTAGGTGGAGCCGTCGCCCCAGATGTCGACGCCGTCCTCCTTCATGGCGCGGACGAGCATCGTGCCCGTCACGGCGCGGCCGATCGGCGTCGTGTTGAAGTAGGTGCGCCCGCCGGAGCGGATGTGGAACGCGCCGCACGAGAGGGCGACGAGGCCCTCTTCGACCATCATCGGCTTGCAGTCGATGAGGCGGGAACCCTCGGCGCCGTACTGGAGCGCGCGCCCGGGGATCGAGGCGATGTCGTCCTCGTCGTACTGGCCGAGGTCACCCGTGTAGGTGAAGGGGACGGCGCCCTTGTCGCGCATCCAGGCGACCGCGACCGAGGTGTCGAGACCCCCCGAGAAGGCGATGCCGACGCGCTCGCCGACGGGCAGGGACTGGAGGACCTTCGACATGGCCTCCATCCTATCGAGCGGGCGGTCCGGCCCCCGGCGCGGTTACGCGCGGGCGGTTGCGGCGGAGATCCGGGGCGACACGCGGGGGAACGGATGCCGGGGGCCGGTGTGTCGGCGAGAACCTCGGCTCGGCGGGTCGGTGCGCCGGGATGTGAATGCTCACATCGACCGGGCCGGGCCGCCTGGCGCCCGGGCAGGTGCAGCCCCGCTCGCTCCCCTGTTACCGGAATGTTATCGCTCACAATCTAGCGCCGCGAGAAATGTGAAGGCTAACATTCGAGCATCCGAAGGCCAGGGCGGCCCGGAACACCGGCGGTGAGCCGGACCCGAACAAGGAGGTTTTGGGATGAAGAAGAGCGTTTTCGCGGCTGCAGCCATGCTGGGGGCATTCGCGCTGGTCGCAACAGGCTGCGCCGGCGGCGCGGCTCCCGGGGCCGGTGGCAACGGGGGCGGCGGCGGTGACGACGTCATCAAGGTCGGCTTCGCGCAGACCGGGTCGGAGTCGGGGTGGCGTGCCGCCAACACCGAGTCGATGAAGAAGGCCTTCTCGGCAGAGAACGGCTTCGAGCTGATCTTCAACGCGGCCGACAACAAGCAGGAGGCGCAGATCTCCGCCGTCCGCAACTTCATCAACCAGGGTGTCGACGCCATCGTCATCGCCCCCATCACGGTCGACGGCTGGGACGACGTCCTGAAGGAAGCCAAGGATGCCGGGATCCCCGTCATCCTCGAAGACCGCACCGTCTCGGCCAGCGAGGACCTCTACGCCTCGTGGGTCGGCCTCGACTTCGAGCAGGAGGGTCGCACCGCCGGCGAGTGGGTCAAGGAGAACTTCGACGGCAAGGGCGCGAACCTCGTCGTCCTGGAGGGCACGACCGGTTCGTCGGCCGCGCTCGACCGGGCGACGGGCTTCAACGAGGCGATCGAAGGCACCGACATCAACGTGCTCGACTCGCAGACCGGCGACTTCACCCGTGACGGCGGCAAGAAGGTCATGGAGGGCTACCTCCAGAAGTACGGCAAGGACATCAACGTCCTGTTCGCGCACAACGACGACATGGGCCTGGGTGCGCTCGACGCCATCAAGGCCGCCGGTCTGACCCCCGGCAAGGACATCCAGATCGTCACGATCGACGCGGTGAAGGACGGCATGACCGCCCTCGCGAACGGCGAGTTCAACTTCATCGTCGAGTGCAACCCGCTCCTCGGTGACAAGGCCGCCGAACTCGTCAAGGCCGTCGTCGCCGGCGACGAGGTCGAGAAGCGCACGATCGTCGAGGACCAGTCGTTCACGCAGGAGCAGGCCGCCGAGGTCCTCGACTCCCGCCCCTACTGATCGACGGAACCCCACGGTCCGTACGGATCACCGAACCACCGCCGGGGACCGGATTCCGGTCCCCGGCGGTCACCACGGAAAGGTGCGCGTCATGGTCGATGTCGCAGCCACGCCGGAGTCCCCGGCCACCGTCCCGGCGCACGACGAGGTCGTGCGGATGCGGGACGTCACCATCCGGTTCCCCGGCGTCCTCGCCCTGGACCGGGTCGACCTGACGCTGCGCGCCGGCGAGGTCCACACCCTCATGGGTGAGAACGGCGCCGGCAAGTCGACGCTCATCAAGGCGCTGACGGGCGTGTACGCCATCGACGGCGGGACGATCGAGGTGGCCGGCGAGCAGCGGGTCTTCCGCTCGACGGCCGACGCCGAGGCATCCGGGATCTCCACGGTGTACCAGGAGGTCAACCTCTGCACCAACCTTTCGGTCGGCGAGAACGTCATGCTCGGCCGCGAGGTGCGCCGGGCGGGCTTCATCGACTGGCGGGCCACCCACCGCGAGGCGACGCGGTACCTCGCCGCCCTCGGCCTCGACATCGACCCGCGCTCGGCGCTCGCATCGCACTCCATCGCGGTGCAGCAGCTTGTCGCGATCAGCCGGGCGACGGTCGCCGATGCCCGGGTTCTCGTCCTCGACGAGCCCACCTCGAGCCTCGACCGCAGCGAGGTCGAGCAGTTGTTCGCCGTCGTCCGCGGTCTCCGCGACCGCGGCGTCGCCATCCTCTTCGTCACGCACTTCCTCGACCAGGTCTACGAGATCTCCGACCGGCTCACGGTGCTGCGCAACGGCCAGCTGGTGGGCGAGTACCTGCCCGCCGAGCTTCCCCGCGGCGAACTCATCGCCAAGATGATCGGCCGGCAGCTCGACGAGCTCGAGGCCCTCTCGCGCTCGGCCGAGCGCGAGATCGACCGCACCGCGACGCCCGTCCTGCGTGTCGCGGGCCTCGGCCGCAAGAACGTCATCGAACCCGTCGACATGGAGGTCTACGAGGGCGAGGTCGTCGGCATCGCGGGTCTGCTCGGGTCGGGACGCAGCGAACTCGTCCGCCTCGTCTACGGCGCCGACCGCGCCGACGCGGGCACCCACGAAGTGCGGGGGGATGCCGCACGCATCACCAACCCGCGGAACGCCATCGACAAGCGCATCGCGTTCTCGAGCGAGGACCGTCGCGCCGAGGGCATCATCGCCGACCTGACCGTCGCCGAGAACATCGTCCTCGGCATCCAGGCCAAGCGCGGAGCGATGCGCCCGATCGGCCGCGCCGAGCGCGACGCCATCGTGTCGGAGTACATCTCGGCGCTCGGGGTCCGCCCCGCCGACCCGAACGCACTCGTGCGCAACCTCTCGGGCGGCAACCAGCAGAAGGTGCTGCTCGCGCGCTGGCTCGCCACCGCGCCGCAGCTCATCATCCTCGACGAGCCGACCCGCGGCATCGACGTCGGCGCGAAGGCCGACATCCAGCGCAAGGTCGCCGAGCTCTCGGCGGAGGGACTCTCGGTCGTCTTCATCTCCTCGGAGCTCGAGGAGGTCGTCCGCATCGCGCAGCGCATCGTGGTGCTGCGCGACCGTTCTAAGATCGGCGAACTGGACGCCACCGACGTGACCGTCGACGACCTGGTCGCCCTCATCGCGCAAGAGTCCGGCGAGACGACGACGTCCCGCCTCAACCCGGAGACAGCGGCATGAACCCGACACTCAAGCGCTTCCTGGCGCACCGCCTCGTCTGGCCGATCGCGGCACTGCTCGTGCTCGTGATCATCAACACGATCGCGCGGCCCTCGTTCATCTCGATCACGGTGCAGAACGGTCAGCTCTACGGGCCGCTCATCGACATCCTGCGCAACAGCGCACCGCTCATGCTCGTCGCGCTCGGCATGACGCTCGTCATCGCGACGCGCGGCATCGACCTCTCGGTCGGCGCGATCATGGCGGTCTCGGGCGCGGTGGCCCTCACCTTCATCTCGTCGTCGCCGGCACCCGAGGACCTCTCGACGGTGCTCATCGCGATCGCGCTCGCCGTCGGGGTCGCCCTCGTGCTGGGTGTCTGGAACGGCTTCCTCGTCGCCGTCGTCGGGGTGCAGCCGATCATCGCGACCCTCGTGCTCATGCTCGCCGGCCGCGGTGTCGCCCTCCTCATCACGGGCGGCTTCATCACGACGATCACGAGCGCGCCGTACCGCTTCATGGCGCAGGGGTACCTCGTCGGTCTGCCGTTCGCGTTCTACGTCTCGGTCGTCGCGATCGTCATCGTCGCCGTCCTGCAGCGGCGCACCGCGCTCGGCGTCCTCACCGAGGCCGTCGGTATCAACCCCGAAGCCAGCCGCCTCGCCGGTGTCCGCTCGCGCGGCATCGTCTGGGGCGCGTACGCGGCGAGCGGGCTGCTCGCCGGGTTCGCCGGCATCCTCTACTCGTCCAACATCATGGCGGCCGACGCCAACGCCGCGGGCCTCTACATCGAGCTCGACGCGATCCTCGCGGTCGTCCTCGGCGGCACGAGCCTCTTGGGTGGCAAGTTCACGATCGCCGGCACCGTCGTCGGCGTCTTCACGATCCAGACCCTCAAGTCCACGATCACCTTCCTCGGGGTGCCGCCGGCGGTCAGCCCGCTGTTCCTCGCCATCGTGGTCGTGATCGTCGTCCTCGTGCAGTCCCCGCGGACGCGTTCCCTCTTCACCAAGGGAGCCGATGCCGTCCGGGGCGGCACCCGTCGCACCGTGGAGGTGGCCTCGTGAGCGCGATCACCGCAGACCTCGGACGCACCGGCGGCTTCGCCGACACGGTCCAGCGCTTCCGCAGCCGGCACGCCTCGTGGGTGCCCGTCTTCGCCGCCGTCGTCATCCTCGTCGCGATGCTCATCGGGGCGCAGGCCTACTTCGGCAACTTCGTCACTCCGCGCGTGCTGTCGGCGCTGCTGCTCGACAACGCGTACCTGCTGATCCTCGCCGTCGGCATGACCTTCGTCATCCTCACCGGCGGCATCGACCTGTCGGTCGGCGCGGTGATGGCGTTCACCGGGATGCTGGGTGCCAGCATGCTGAGCCAGGGGATGCCGGTGGCCCTCGTCATCCCGGTCATGCTGGTCCTCGGGGCGGTCATGGGACTGTTCGTCGGCGTGCTCGTGCAGTACTTCGGGGTGCAGCCGTTCATCGCCTCGCTCGCGGCCATGTTCGCGGCGCGCGGTCTCGCGTTCATGGTGAGCCTGTCGTCGATCCGCGTCGAGGAGCCCGCCATCCTGTGGCTGCAGTCGACCCGCATGCAGGGCGGACCGGGCAGCTTCTACCTGACCCCGACCGGCATCCTGGCGCTGCTGGTCGTGCTCGCCGGCATCCTGATCCTGCAGTTCACCCGCTTCGGACGCACGATCTACGCGATCGGCGGCAACGAGCAGTCCGCGCGCCTCATGGGTCTGCCCGTCGTGCGCACGAAGCTGCTCGCGTACGTCATCAGCGGGGTGTGCGCGGGACTCGCGGGCGTCGTCTTCACGGCGTACACGGGGGCGTCGTACCCCCTCAACGGCATCGGTACCGAGCTCGACACCATCGCCGCGGTGGTGATCGGGGGCACGCTGCTCACGGGCGGCAGCGGGTTCGTGCTCGGATCGATGATCGGCGTGTTCGTCTACGGCACCATCAAGACGGTCATCTCCTTCCTCGGAGTCGACCAGTCGTGGACCCGCATCACGATCGGTGCACTGCTGCTCGTCTTCGTCGTCGTGCAGCGCCTGCTCGTGGCGCGGACCGCGCGAACGTCGCGGTGACGCTCGGGGGGAGCTCACCGCGGGCATGATGGTCCGTATGGATGCGCGCGAAGCAGCGGTCGCGCCGGTCGTCGAAGTGACCGGCGCGACCGTTCGCTTCGGCTCCGAGACGGTGCTCGACGCCGTCGACTTCCGTCTGCTGCCCGGCGAGGTCCACTCCCTGATGGGTGAGAACGGCGCCGGCAAGTCGACGCTCATCAAGGCGATCACGGGTGCTCTGCGACCGGATGCCGGGACGATCCGCGTCGGCGGCGAGCCAGTGCACTTCGTCTCGCCCGCCGATGCGCTCGCCGCGGGGATCAGCGCCGTCTATCAGGAGATCGACCTGCTGCCGAACCTGTCGGTCGGCGAGAACGTGCTGCTGGGGCGTGAGAGCAGGCGGTTCGGGGCGATCGACTGGCGCGAGACGCACCGCCGCGCGGGCGAGATCCTCGAGGGACTGGGGCTCGACATCGACCCCCGCACGCGACTGTCGCGGCACTCCCTGGCGATCCAGCAGCTCGTCGCGATCGCGCGGGCCATCTCGGTCGACGCCCGTGTCGTGGTGCTCGACGAGCCGACCTCGAGCCTCGACCTCGACGAGGTCGCCGAGCTCTTCCGCGTCATCCGCGAACTGACCTCCCGCGGTGTCGCGGTGCTGTTCGTCTCGCACTTCCTCGACCAGGTCTACGAGATCTGCGACCGCATCACGGTGCTGCGCGGCGGCCGGCGCATCGGCGAGTACGTGCCGACCGAGCTCTTGCGCATCGACCTCGTCGAGAAGATGCTCGGACGCGGGGCCGACGAGCTCGACGTCCATCAGCGGGAGGATGCCGCGGCATCCTCTCCCGTCGCCCTCGCCGGACGCGGCCTCGCCTCGGGGACGGGGCTGACCTCGGCGACCCTGGCGATCGGCGAGGGCGAGGTCGTGGGTCTTGCGGGGCTCCTGGGTTCGGGGCGGTCCGAACTGGCGCGCGCGCTGACCGGGGTGGATCGACCGGATGCCGGTGAGATCGAGGTCCGCGGTGCGCCCGCCGTGCTCGCGACGCCGCGCCGGGCGATCGGGCAGGGGATCGTCTACTCGTCCGAGAACCGGCGCACCGAGGGGATCATCGGCGAGCTCAGCGTGCAGGACAACATCACCCTCGCGCTGCAGGCCGATCGCGGCATCCTGCACCGGCTCTCGCGGGCCCGCCGACGCGAACTCGCGCTCAGCTGGATCGAGGCGCTCGACATCCGTCCCGCCGATCCGGACCGGCCCGCGGGCACCCTGTCCGGCGGCAACCAGCAGAAGGTACTGCTCGCGCGGCTGCTCGCGCTGTCACCCCGGGTGCTCGTGCTCGACGAGCCGACCCGCGGCATCGACGTCGGCGCGAAGGTCGAGATCCAGCGGCTCGTCGCCGACCTCGCCGACAACGGTCTGTCGGTGCTCTTCATCTCGGCGGAGCTCGAGGAGGTCCTGCGGGTCTCCAACCGGATCGCGATCATGCGCGGCGGTCGACTCGTCGACACCATCCCCGCCGATTCGCTCACCGTCGACTCGCTGCTGGCGCTCGTGGCCCGACCCGAGGACGAGTCGTGAGCGACGAGCGCGGCGCGAAGTCCGCGAACATCTTCGACGTCGCGCGCCTCGCCGGCGTCTCGCACCAGACCGTCTCGCGGGTGCTCAACGACCTGCCGAACGTCCGGCCCGCCACCCGCGCGCGGGTCGAGCAGGCGATGGCACAGCTGCGCTACAGCCCGTCACCGGCCGCCCGTGCCCTCGTCACCAAGCGCACCCGCACGATCGGTCTGATCACGCCGGGGACGGCGGACTTCGGGCCCACCTCGATCGCGATGCACTTCAACGTCGCGGCGCGCGTGGAGCGGTACTCCGTCGACTCGGTGACCGCGCCCGACACGGATGCCGCCAGCATCCGCTCGGTCGTCGAAGGGCTCCTCCGGCAGCGCGTCGACGCGATCGTCCTCGTCGTGACCGACCTCGGCGTCCTCGAGGTCGTGCGCGGACTCGACCTCGGTGTGCCGATGGTCGCCGCCGCCGCGACGCAGCGCCGGCATCCGCAGCTCGTGTCGATCGATCAGTACCGCGGCGCGCGGTCGGCCGTGCGTCACCTCGCCGAGCTGGGGCACCGCCGCATCCTCCACATCGCGGGTCCGGTGCGGAATCCGGATGCCGTCGAGCGCATCCGCGGCTGGCGCGACGAGCTCGCGGCCCGCCAGCTGGCGGTGGTGGAGCCGCGCCACGGCGACTGGACCGCGGCGAGCGGGGCCGAGATCGGACGGTCGCTCGACCTCTCCCCGGGTGACGCGGTCTTCGTGGGCAACGACCACATGGCGATCGGTCTGCTCTCGGCGCTGCGCGCCCGCGGGCTGCGCGTCCCCGAGGACGTCGCCGTCGTGGGGTTCGACGACGTGCCCGAGGCCGCCTACCTGTCGCCGCCGCTCACGACCGTGCGGCAGGACTTCCGTGCCCTCGGCGAGCTCATGATGCAGAAGGTGCTCCTCGCCGTCGAGGAGCCCGACGGACTCACCGAGGACACCCCGCTCCCGACCCACCTGATCGTGCGCGAGTCCTCGCGCGCCGCGGAATGATCCCGGAGGTCCACGGATGAGCGTCGAGGAACTGATGGCGATCGTCCGCGAAGAGTCCCTCGATGCGCCCGTCCTGTACGGCGTGGGCGAAGTCCACATGAACGCGGTGCTGCTCACGCGCACGGATGCGCAGTGGCAGGCGTGGGTGTCGGACGAGCGCGGCGGTGTCATGGGACGCACGCTGCAGACCTTCGACACGGAATCCGCAGCGCTCGAGTACGTCCTGTTCAAGCTGCGGCAGGTGACTCCGCTGCGCCGCAAGCTCGCCGGCTGGCGCAGCTGACGCGCGCGACCGCCCTCGGAATGATCCGGGGTTCAGACCGTGAGGGCGGAACGCGCCCCGCGGGTGCGCAGGCGCCCGACGGCGACGACGATCGTGCCGACGACGACGAAGGTGACGGCGATCCCGGCGACGTACGCCCAGACACCGCCCCACCCGGCGACCCCGTTCGGGTTCAGGAACGGGTACGGGTACCAGAACGCGACGCCGCGCACCGGGTCGGTCACGAACGGTCCGCGGATCAGGGTGTAGACGATCCAGAGGATCGGGACGGCGAGGATGACGAGGACCGACCGCCACCGCAAAGCGCGGTGGGTGGGCGCGACGAGCAGGTCGATCACGAGGAACAGCGGCGCGACGACGTGGAGGATCTCGTTGGCCCAGGCGACGTGGTCGTCGGCCGTGGGCAGCCCACGCAGCAGCAGGTTGTAGACCACGCCGGTGATCGTGAGGTAGGTCGTGGCTGCGGCCAGGGCGACGGCGATCCCCCGGGGTTCGCGGTCTTCGTGCGGCGGTCGCATGAAGAACCAGATGACCGCCGCCAGCAGGGCGATGGCCCCGACGAGGTTCGACAGGATCGTGAAGAAGCTGAAGAAGTTCGCGATCGTGGTCGTCACGTCGCGGTCGTTTGCGATCGCCAAGCGGACCGTGGTGACGAACTGTCCGACGACGGCGGTCATGAGGACCGCGGCGGCGAGCAGCCTGACGACCGACCACACCGTCGGCCACGTTCGGGTACGCATGACCGAACCCTAGCGCGCGGCCCCGCGGTGCGGGCCGCGCGCAAGGGGAGAGGTCAGCCCTTGACGACGGGGACGACGAGGCCGCCCCAGGTCTCGTTCTCGAAGTCGGCGGTCTCCTGCGAGGTCAGCAGCTCGTAGAGCTTCTGCACGCGGGCGTCGTCCTTCAGTTCGGGGCGCGTCGCGAGGACGTTGTAGTACGGGCTGTCCTCGCCCTCGAGCAGGATCGCCTTGTCGCTCGTGAGGCCGGCGGGCAGGGCGAACGAGATGGTGACGAAGGCGGCATCCACATCGGGCAGCGCCTGCGGCAGCGTCGCGTTCTCGATCTCGCGGAACTCGAAGTCCTTGGGGTTGGCGGTGACACCGCTCAGGTCGACGACGTCGTCGGTGACCTCGATGAGGCCCTCGGATGCCAGCAGCTTCAGCGCCCGTCCCTCGTTGGTCGGGTCGTTGGGGATCGCGATGCTCGCGCCGTCGGCGAGGTCGTCGAGGCTCGACACCTTGTCGGAGTAGAACGCTGCGCTCGGCAGGTATGCCTCGCCGAGGCTGACCAGTTCGCCGCCGGCCTGCTCGTTGAAGGTCTCGAGGAAGGTCGCGTTCTGGAACAGGTTCGCGTCGATCGACCCGTCGGCCAGCGCGGTGTTGGGCGTGTTGTAGTCGGTGAAGGGCACGAACTCGATGGTGAGTCCCGCCTCCTTCGCACTCGTCTCGGCGATGTGGTTGAGGATGTCGCCGGCCGGCGTCTGCAGCGCGCCGACCTTGAGCGTGCCGAGGCCGTCGCCGTCGCCCTCACCACCGGCGGAGGGCGTCGAGGCGCAGCCGCTGAGCAGGAGCGCGGTGGCGGCGGCGGTGGCCAGGAGGGCGGAACGGAGGGTGCGGGACATCGTGATGCCTTTCGTCGGTGGTGCGGGGGACCGGCGTCGGGACGGCCGGAGGAGGGAGGGGCGGATTAGACGGTGGATGCCGCGGCGACGCGCGCGCTGCGGCGGGTGCTGCGTCGGCCGAGGCGCCGGGCGCCCCAGGCGGCGAGGCTCTGCAGCACCATCACGATCGCGAAGATGATGACGATGACCGCGACGATGTGGATCCAGCTGTACTGCTGATAGCCGTAGCGGATCGCGACGTCGCCGAGTCCGCCGCCGGCGACCGTGCCGACCATCGCCGAGAAGTTGATGATCGAGGTGACCGTGGTCGACAGGCCGAGGAGCGCGGCGGGGGCGGCCTCGGGCAGCAGCACCTTGGTCACCAGCTGCCACCGGCTCGCGCCCAGGGACGAGGCGACCTCGAGCAGACCGGGATCGACCTCCTTGACCGCGATCTCCACCATCCGGGCGAAGAACGGGATCGCGACGGCCGACAGCGGGACGATGGCCGCGGTCGATCCGATGAAGGTGCCCACGAGGGCGCGCGTGACGGGGATGAGGGCGACCATCAGGATGATGAACGGCACCGACCGGCCGAAGTTGACGATGAAGTCGAGCGCCCGGTTGATGGCGACACCCGCGGCGCGCGACCCGAACGGACGCTCGAGGAACCGGCCGGCCTCGGTGCCGACGAGCACGACGCCGAGCGGCAGCCCGACGACGATCGTGACGAGCAGGGCCACGCCGACCATGTAGAGCGTCTCGCCGGTGGCCTTCAGCAGGACGTCGATCAGCTGCTGGTTCATGCGGCCACCCCCTGGAGGACCTCGATGAGCAGGCCCTGCGCGCGGAGGTCCGCGATGACGGCCGCGGCGACGTGGCCGGGCACCTCGAGGCGGGTGCGGCCGGCCTGGGTTCCGGCGATGCGCTCGACGACGGCGCCGAGGATCGATACGTCGGCGTCGTGGTCGCGTGCGAGCCGTGCGATGACGGGCCGGTCGGCGGTGCCGCCCGCGAAGGTGATGTCGATGACGGTCGCGTCGGCGGGTACGCCGACGGGCACAGGGCCGAGCGGGAACAGCTGCGAGGTGAGACGCGAGCCGGGCGTGCGGATGACGTCGACGAGACGCCCTTGCTCGACGACGCGGCCCTGCTCGAGGAGTGCGGCCGAGTGGCAGGTGGACTTCACGACGTCCATCTCGTGTGTGATGAGGAGGACCGTGAGTCCGAGCTCCTCGTTGATGCGGCGGTACAGCTCGAGGATCGAGTCCGTCGTCTCGGGGTCGAGGGCGCTGGTCGCCTCGTCCGAGAGCAGCACGCTCGGCCGCGAGGCGAGGGCGCGGGCGATGCCGACGCGCTGCTGCTGACCGCCCGACAGCTCGTGGATCGACGCGTCGCCGCGGTAGCCGAGGCCGACGAGGTCGAGCATCTCCTGCGCGCGGTCGCGACGGGCGGCGCGGGAGCCGCCGTCGAGCTCGAGGGCGAGCTCGACGTTGCCGCGCACGGTGCGGCTGCTGAGCAGGTTGAACCGCTGGAAGACCATGCCGATCCGGCGGCGGGCCGCACGCAGCTCCGTCTCGCCCAGTGCCGTGAGCTCGACGTCGTCCACGGTCACGGTGCCGTGGTCGGGCCGTTCGAGGAGGTTGACGATGCGGGCGAGGGTGCTCTTGCCGGCGCCGCTCTGACCGACGATGCCGAACACCTCGCCGGTGGGGATGGTCAGCGAGACGTCATCTACGGCGGCGACACCGCCGTAGTGCTTCGAGACCCGATCGAGCGCGATCAACGGCCGTCCTCTCGGATGGTGGGGGTGGGGGAACGATGGCGCGGTTTCCGCGCGCAGTCCCCTCGATGCAACCCAACCCGTGCCGACGACGACAAATCGTGTGACGTCGCGTTGCGGGGCGGATGCCGCGGTTCGGGCCGCGGACCCGGCCCGATAGGATGGGGTGTAACCGTCCGATAACGGGGGAGAGCCCATGCCAGGCATCGTGATCGTCGGCGTTCAATGGGGAGACGAGGGCAAGGGCAAAGCCACCGACCTCCTGGGTGAGCGCACCGACTGGGTCGTCAAGTTCAACGGCGGCAACAACGCCGGCCACACCGTGGTGATCGGCGACGAGAAGTACGCCCTGCACCTGCTGCCCAGCGGCATCCTGTCGCCGGGCGTCAACGCCGTCATCGGCAACGGTGTCGTCATCGACCTCGAGGTGCTCTTCGCCGAGCTCGGCGCCCTGCAGGCCCGCGGCGTCGACGTCTCGCGGCTGAAGGTGAGCGCCAACGCGCACATCATCACGCAGTACCACCGCACGCTCGACAAGGTCACCGAGCGCTTCCTCGGCAAGCGCATGATCGGCACGACCGGTCGCGGCATCGGCCCCACCTACGCCGACAAGATCAACCGCACCGGCATCCGGGTGCAGGACCTGTTCGACGAGAACATCCTGCGCCAGAAGGTCGAGGGCGCCCTCGACCAGAAGAACCACCTGCTGGTGAAGGTCTTCAACCGCCGCGCCATCACCGTCGACGAGGTCGTCGACGACCTGCTCTCGTACGCCGAGCGCCTGCGGCCCATGGTGTGCGACACCGGTCTGCTGCTGAGCGACGCGCTCGATGCCGGCGACGTCGTCGTCTTCGAGGGCGGCCAGGCGACGATGCTCGACATCGACCACGGCACGTATCCGTTCGTCACGTCGTCCTCCGCGACGGCGGGCGGCGCATCGACCGGATCGGGCGTCGGGCCGAACCGCCTCGACCGCATCGTCGGCATCGTGAAGGCGTACACGACGCGTGTCGGCTCGGGTCCGTTCCCGACCGAGCTGTTCGACGAGGACGGCGACTTCCTGCGCTCCCGCGGGTTCGAGTTCGGCACGACGACCGGCCGGCCCCGCCGCGTCGGCTGGTACGACGCCCCGATCACGCGCTACGCGACGCGGATCAACGGCATCACCGACCTCGTGCTCACCAAGCTCGACATCCTCACGGGCCTGAAGGAGATCCCCGTCTGCGTCGCCTACGACGTCGACGGACAGCGTTTCGACGAGGTGCCGGTCAACCAGACCGACTTCCACCACGCGACGCCGATCCTCGAGAACTTCCCCGGCTGGAGCGAGGACATCTCGACCGCCCGCACCTTCGAGGA
Source organism: Microbacterium sp. CnD16-F (assembly GCF_024124465.1). NCBI lineage: Bacteria > Bacillati > Actinomycetota > Actinomycetes > Micrococcales > Microbacteriaceae > Microbacterium > Microbacterium sp. CnD16-F. The sequence continues at coordinate 25,312 of NZ_JAMXSA010000020.1, read as the reverse complement.
CCTGCCGCAGACCGCGCAGGACTACGTGCTCGCCCTCGAGAAGATGAGCGGCACGCGCATCTCGGTCATCGGCGTCGGGCCCGCGCGCGACGCGGTCATCGTGCGCCACGACCTGCTCGACTGACCCGTGCGGTTCCTGCTCGGCGGGTACTCCGCCGACATGGGCGGGTCGGCGACGGGCATCGGACTGCTGGATGCCGGGAGCGCCGCATCGCCGTTGGCGAGCGGGCCCCTCGGCTTCGGCGGCGACGTCGTCGCGGCCGAGTCGCCGTCGTGGATCGCGCGGCACCCGTCCCTCGACGTCGTCTACGCGACGCTCGAGGGCCGCGGCACCGTTCGCGCCTACCGTCAGACGGGGGAGCGCACGTTCGCTCCGCTCGGACCCGAGGTGGCCGTGGGCGAGAGCCCCTGCCACGTGCTCGCGCTCGAGGACGCGCTGATCGTCTCCTGCTACGGCGACGGTGCGGTGGTGCGCGTCGCGCTCGCTCCCGACGGGCGGGCCGGGTCCGCCCGCGCGTGGACGGCCGCGGCCGAGGGCGGACCGGCATCCGATCTCACCGCTGCGGCCCGCGCGCTGCGTGCCGTCGCCGGCGCGGAGTACGCCCACCTCATCCCGCACGCCGACGACGAGACGGATGCGGCCAGACCCGCGCCGGGCCGGCCGTCGCACGCGCACCAGGCGGCCGCGCTGCCCGGCGGAGTGATCGCGACGACCGACCTCGGCCTCGATCTCGTGCGCTTCTGGCGCGGCGGCCGCGAGGTGCAGCGCCTCGCCCTGCCGACCGGCACCGGCCCGCGCCACCTGCGGGCGCACCCGAGCGGCCACGTGTGCGTCGTGACGGAGTACTCGGGCGAGGTGTTCGCGCTCGCGGCGGATGCCGCCGGCGAATGGCGCCTGGTGGGCGGGGCGCAGCTGGGCGCCTTCCCGGGCGACAGGGGCGCGGAGCTCGCGATGTCCGCCGACGGTGTCTTCCTCTATGCGGGGCTGCGCGGCAGCGACACGATCGCGACCGTCAAGGTGCGCGGCGGCGGCGAGACCCTGCAGCCGATCGCGCTCGCCGAGGCGGGCACGGTGTGGCCGCGTCACCACGTCGTCGCGCGCGACACGCTGCTCGTCGCGGGTGAGCGGGCCGACGAGGTCGCCTCGCTCGCGATCGAGGATCGCACGGGGGTCCCTGGCCGCGTCCGGCACCGGACGATAGCACCGTCGCCGACGGCGCTCCTAGCCTTCTCGTCCTGACTCCCGTGCCCGGTAACGTGTCGGGGCGGAGGGGAACATGAGCGCGGGCGGGCAGACGGGCGCGAGCCGGACGGCGATCGCGCGGCTGGGCGGTTTCACCGCTTTCGTCTGGATCGCGGGCCTGGTCGTGGCGGGCATCGTCGCCCTCATCTACGCGGACGAGGGCGGCTTCGACGTGGGTGCGGTCGGTGTCGACGAGGACTACGCGCGCGAGCCGTGGACGAGCCCGGACCCGATCGTCGCGGACGACCGCGGCGGCGGCGGGATCGAGGTCTGGGGTCCGCTCGACGATCTCGTGAACTCCGTCGCGCACCTCGCGGGGATCGTGGTCGCACTCGCCCTGAATCCGGGCTGGCTGCGCACGATGTGGGAGCGTCGCAGCCGGGGTCAGAGTCTGCGAGGGTCGGATGCCGCGGGCGCCGAGCAGTCGGGGGCTCGCGCGCCGCGGCCTGCGGGGTCCTCGCGCTGGTCGCGTTCCTCGCGTTCGAAGCGTTCCTCGCGTTCGAAGCGGTCGGCGGCGCGGGGAGCGCGGGTGCGCGACGAGAAGCCCGCCGAATCCGAGGCGACCAGGATCAAGCGACGTGCCGTCGGGGAAGGAGTCGCGGAGAGCGTCGGGGGAGAGGCGGTCGATCTCCATCGAGGCGGTCGCCGGGTATGCCTCGGCGCCGCAGCTGCTCGCGCCGAAGCCCCCGTCGTCCTCGGTGACGACATCGAGGCAGGACTGGGCGCCGCCGGGGCCGAAGGTCTGCGGGAACACCAGCACGCTGAGGCTGTCGCCGCCGCGGCGGAGGGGAGCTGGGCGGCCGGCGCGACACCCGACGGCAAAGGCGAGTTCACCTACCTCGACGGGCCGACGACGTCGGTGCTGATGCCGACTCCGACGCAGCCCGACCCGCGGTTCTACGGTACGGACGCCAAGCCCAACGTGATGGACAAGGCGGCGGGCGTCGTCAAAGACAAGCTCAGCAAGAAGTGAGCCGCGGCGTGCGCAGCGCCGTGATCAGTGGGCGGTGCGCACGCCGACGAGGTCGTGCACGAGCACGGCCGCGGCTCGGGCTCCTTGGCCTGCGGCGACGATGAGCTGCTGCGGGCCGGGGGAGGCGGCATCCCCCGCGGCGTACAGTCCTCGCACGGACGTGCGCCCGGAGCGGTCCGTCACCAGGTTGCCGAACCCGTCGCGCTCGAGATCGAGGCCGCCCAGGAAGTCCAGCGCCGGATGCCACTGCGGGCGCACGAACCCGCCGTCGACCTCGACGCGTCCGCCCCCCTGCAGGCGCACCGCCGACACGGCGCCCCTGTCGCCTTCGAGGTCGTCGATCCGGCGGCGTTCGACGACGATCCCGGATGCCGCGAGCTCGGCCTCTTCGACCGTGTTCACGGCGTCCGAGCCGTGCGTGAAGACGGTGAGCCGGTCGGTCCAGCGCGCGATCAGCCGCGCCCTCACCGCGAGGTCGGGCGTCTCGCCGATGAGCGCGAGGGGCCGGTCCTGCAGCTCCCACGCGTCGCACGCGGCGCAGCTGAAGACGGTCATCCCGTAGAACGCGCGGAGGCTCGGGATGTCCGGGAGCGTCTCGCGCAGACCCGTCGCGACGAGCACCGAGCGCGCCGAGACAGCGGGCGGGATGCTCGCGCCACGGCCGCTCAGCGCCGCGATGAATCGGCGTCCGTCGCCGCAGTCCTTCTCGAGGAGAGCCGTCGCGGCGATGCGGTCGTACACCGTCACGTTCGGGTAGGCGGTGAGCTCCGCCCTGGCCAGCTTGCGCAGCTCGAGGGGCGAGACCCCGTCGCGTGTGAGGAACCCATGCGAGCGCAGCGTGGCGGCGTTGCGGGGCCGGCCGGCGTCCACGACCACCACCGACGCACGCGCGCGCGCGAGGTTCAGCGCCGCGGAGAGCCCGGCGGGACCGCCGCCGACGACGACGACGTCGACCTCGGTGGGCGGCGCGTCCGCCGAGGCGGGAGGGGTGTCAGCCATGGCCTTCTCCTTGGGGAGGCAGGGCGGCGATCACGGGATGGTCCTTCGCGATCACGCCGGTCTTCGCCGCGCCGCCCGGCGAGCCGATGTCATCGAAGAACTCGACGTTCGCGGTGTAGTAGTCCTGCCACTGGTCGGGCAGGTCGTCCTCGTAGTAGATCGCCTCGACGGGGCAGACCGGTTCGCAGGCGCCGCAGTCCACGCACTCGTCGGGGTGGATGTACAGCGACCGCGTGCCCTCGTAGATGCAGTCGACCGGGCACTCGTCGATGCAGGCGCGGTCCTTGACATCGACGCACGGCAGCGCGATCACATACGTCACCGGACGAGCGCTCCCCGCGAGATCCCGACCTGCTCGTCGCGCGGCACCACCTTGACGCGCTCGCGGGTGTGGACGTGCTCGGCGCCGAGCGACCGCTCGTGCGCGTCGAGGGCGAGCCAGCCGTCCCACGTCGTGTAGGCGACCTCGCGCTCGTCGAGCAGGTCGAGCACGTCTTCATCCAGAGTGGGGGCGACGAGCCGGCCGGCCTCGACGTCGGCCACGAGGTGGGCGATCGTCTCCATCGCGTCGGACTTGGTGTGGCCGATGAGTCCCACGGGCCCGCGCTTGATCCATCCGGTGGCGTAGAGGCCCGGGATCACCGGTGCGTCGGCGTCGCCGGTGGTGGAGGCATCCGTCACCCGTCCCTCGACGTTCGAGACGACGCCGGCCTTCTCGTCGAACGGCGCGTCGACGACAGGCGTGCCGTAGTAGCCGACGGCGCGGTACACCTGCTGCACCGCGTAGTCCCGGAACGCGCCGGTGCCGCGCACCCGGCCGTCGCCGACGGGCTCGGTGCGCTCGAAACGCAGCCCTTCCACCCTGGCGTCGCCGAGCACCTCGACGGGCGAGTGGTAGAAGTGCAGGTGCAGGCGGCGGCTCGCACCGGTCGACTCCCGCGTGCGCCAGCTCTCGAGGATGCGCAGCATCACTTTGAGCTGGTTGTTCGCCGGTGTGAGGCCTTCGAGGTGGGCGAAGTCCTCGTCGCTCACGACGATGTCGACGTTCGGCACCTCGCCCAGCTCGCGCAGCTCGATCGGCGTGAACTTGATGTCGGCGGGTCCGCGGCGGCCGAAGACGTGCACATCGGTGACGGCGGATGCCTCCAGCCCGGCGAGCACGTTGTCGGGGACCTCGGTCGAGCGCAGGTCGACGGCGTGCTTGGCGAGGATGCGGGCGACGTCGAGCGCCACATTGCCGTTGCCGATGACCGCGACCTCGCGCTGGTCGAGCGCCCACTCCGTGGGCACGTCGGGGTGACCGTCGAACCACGCGACGAAGTCCGCGGCCCCGAACGATCCGGGCAGGTCGATGCCGGGGATGTCGAGCGACGCGTCGCGGATCGCCCCGGTGGCGAGGATCACGGCGTCGTACCGCTCGTGCAGCTCGGCGAGGGCGATGTCGCGGCCGACCTCGACGTTGCCGATGAACCGGGTGTCTCGACGGTGCGCGGCCAACGAAGAGCGATCGAGCATCTCGTGGAGCGAGTTGACGATGCCCTTGATGCGGGGGTGATCGGGCGCGACGCCGTACCGGATCAGGCCGTACGGCGCCGGCAGCGACTCGAAGAGGTCGATCTCGACGGAACCGCCGACGGCGGTCACCGTTGTGGTCAGGATGTTGCCCGCGTAGATGCCGGCGGGACCGGCGCCGACGATCGCGACGCGCAGGTTCTGGAGGCTCGAGGAGGTCACTGCGTGGGGGCCTTTCGGGAGGTGCCGGAAACGGCGAGGGGGTCGTACTGCGTGAGATGTCGGGTGGTGAGCTGCTCGGGTGCGTAGGGGCTCAGCCGCACGACGTCGCCGACGACGACGACGGCGGGGGAGCGGATGCCTCGTTCCGCGGCCTGGTGCGCGATGGTCGCGAGCGTGCCGACCGTGACCCGCTGGCGCGGTCCGTATCCGTCCTCCACGACTGCGACCGGGCAGTCCGCCCCGCGCTCGCCGCGGGCCAGCGTGATCGCGGAGTTCGCCAGCGTGCCGATCCCCATGAGCAGGACGACGGTGTGGTCGCGTCCGCCGCCGAGGGCCTCGATCTGGTCGTGGGCGGTGGCGACCGTGAACGCGGTCGCGACGCCGCGGTGGGTGAGCGGGATGCCGGCGATCGCGGGCACCGAGATCGCGCTGGTGATCCCCGGCACGACCTCGACCGTGACGCCCGCCGTCTGGCAGGCGAACAGCTCCTCGCCGCCGCGGCCGAAGACGTACGGGTCGCCGCCCTTCAGGCGGACGACCGTCTTGCCGCTCTGCGCGAGCTGCACGAGGAGGGCGTTGATGGCGTCCTGCGGCACGGCGTGATGGCCGGGCAGCTTGCCGACGTCGACGACCTCGGCCCGGAGCTCGACGCCGTCGGCGGCGAGCCCTTCCAGCACCGCCCGGGCGCCGAGCCGGTCGGCGACGATGACGTCGGCCGCCTCGAGGGCGCGCAGTCCCTTGACGGTGAGGAGGCTCGCGTCGCCGGGACCGGCCCCGACGAGCCACACCTTGCCGGTGGGCGTCGACTCCGGCACGTGTATGAGGGCGGTCATCGGGAACCTCCTGTGATGAGAAGACCCCGGCGCTGCAGCATCCGGCGCTCCAGGGGACCGAAGAAGACGAGCTCGATGAGCACGCCGATGGCGAGGATCACCAGGATGGTGCCCAGCACGCCGGCGAGGTCGGCGAGATCGCGGCTGTTCTGCAGCATCGAGCCGAGTCCGAAGCCGATGGTGCCGCCCATCGCGATGATCTCGGCGGCCATGAGCGAGCGCCACGAGAACGCCCAGCCCTGCTTGAGCCCAGCGAGGTAGCCGGGGAGGGCGGCGGGGAGCACGACGGCGGTCGCGAGCTGCCAGCGGGAAGCGCCGAGCACGGTCCCCACGCGGCGCAGCTGCGGCGGCACCTGGTCGATGCCCGCGATGAGGCCGTTGACGATCGACGGGATCGCGCCCATGAGGATCACGAAGTACACGGTCGCGTCCGACAGGCCGAACCAGATGATGGCGGCGGGCACCCATGCGACCGACGGCAGTACCTGCAGGCCCGAGATGATGGGCCCGACGGCACGGCGGATGGGGCGCACCTCGGCGAGCAGCAGGCCGATCGGGGTGCCGACGACGATGGCGATGAGGAAACCGATGATGCCTCGCTCGAGGCTCGTGGTCACCGCCTCCTGCAGGCGTCCCGCGTCCCACGCCGACCCGAGCGCGGCCGCGACGTCGGCGGGCCCCGGGACGATGTCGGGCCGCGGCTGAGCGATCACGACGTACAGCTGCCACGCGACGATCAGGAGGATCACGAAGACGATCGGCGGAACGACGCTCGCGGTGATGCGACGCCAGTGACGCGGGCCGGTGCTCGCGTCGGTCTGGAGGCGATCCAGCCCGGCCTCGAGCGACCTCAGCTCGTCGGAGTGTGCGGCCTCTGCCCGGTTTCCGGTGTGGACGGCATCCGTCTTCGAGGCGGTGAGGGTGTCATGCGGCATTGCGACGGATCTCCTTCCGCAGCTGGTCGGTGATCTCCACCGAGAGCGCGGCGACCTCGGGCGACTCGATGCGGCGCCCCGTGGTCTTCGCGATCTGCCACTGCTGCACGACGCGCCCGGGGCGGCTGCCCATGAGCACCACGCGCTGACCGAGACGCGCCGCCTCGCGCACGTTGTGCGTGACGAACACGATGGTGCGGCCGGTGGCCCGCCACACGCGCTCCAGCTCCTCGTGCAGCAGGTCCCGCGTGATGGCGTCGAGTGCCGCGAACGGCTCGTCCATCAGGAGCACCGGCCGGTCCTGCGCGAGCGCCCGCGCGAGGGCGACGCGCTGTCGCATGCCGCCGGAGAGTTCGTGCGGTCGCTTCTCGGAGGCATCCGCCAGATTCACGGTGTCGAGCAGGGTCAGCGCCTTCTCGCGGCGCTCGCCACGGGGGACCCCGCGCAGACGCAGGGCGAGCTCGACGTTCTTGCGCGCGGTGAGCCACGGCATCAGGGCCGACTCCTGGAACATCACGGCCGAACCGTCGACGGGCGTGTCGATCCGACCCGCCGTGGGGCGATCGAGGCCGGCGATGAGGTTGAGGAGCGTGGACTTGCCGCAGCCGGATGCGCCCAGGAGACACACGAACTCGCCGGGGGCGATGTCGAGCGACACGTCGTCGAGCACGACCGGGCCGGCGCCGAACCGCTTGGACACGCCGTCGATGCGGACGGCGGGGGCGGGGGCCGGCGCCGGCACGGGCACCGGCGCGACACCGTCGAAGCTCGGTGCGAACGGCACGGCCACGCTCGGCGCTGCCGGCGCAGCGGTGACCGGCGCGCCGGGTGCGCCCGCCTCCGGGGATGCCGGCGTCTGAGCCGGCGAGCTCGGTGCGGCCCCGGGGGCGGAACCGGGAGCGGTGCTCATGTCAGTCCTCGCCGAGTCCTGCGGCCGAGACCGGCTCGGTGCCGTTCCCCTCGAGCAGCTCGTTGAGCAGGCGCAGATCGAACAGGCCCTCGATCGAGCCCTCCTTCTGCGTGCCTGCCCCAATGCCGTTGTCGACGAGCGTCTCGAAGGTGTCGGCGTGCGGGTCGACCGAGAAGGTGACGTGCTCGAGGGCGCGCTCGATGACGGCGTCGGCGAGCGGCTTTCCCGCTTCCTTCTCGATCGCGCCGTTGATCACGGCGGGGGCGTCGGCGGCGTTGTCGGCGATCCACTGTACCGACGCCTGGTGGCCCGCGAGCAGGTCGGCGACGACGTCGGGGTGCTCATCGAGGAACTCCTTGCGCACCAGCAGCACGGTGGTGGGGAACTCGCCGTCCTCCCACAGGTCGGCCTCGTCCTGCAGCACCTTCGCGCCGGCGTCGATGATGAGCCGCGAGACCCAGGGCTCCGGTAGCCACGCGCCGTCGAGCTGGCCCTGCTGGAACAGCGTCAGCGTCTGCGCGTTCTCGGTGGGCGTGATGTTGACGTCGCCGCCGCCCGACGTGTCGGTCTCGAACCCCTCGTCGGCGAGCCAGACCCGCGCCGCGACGTCCTGGGTGTTGCCGAGCTGCGGCGTGGCGATCATCGTTCCCTCGAGGTCGGCGGCGTCGTCGATGCCCTCGCGGACGACGAGCGCGGCACCGCCGGTCGCGGCGCCGGCGATGATGCGCGCCGACTCGCCGTCGGACTGGATGAAGGTGTTGATCGACGGGTTCGGCCCGATGTAGGTCGCGTCGATCGCGCCGGCCGAGAGCGCCTCGATGGCGGCGGGTCCGGCGTTGAACACCTGCGTGGTCACCTCGACGTCGCCGAGCGCGTCCTGGATGAGTCCCTCTTCGAGGCCGACGAGCGCCGGCGCGTGGGTGACGTTCGCGAAATATCCCAGGCGCAGCTCGTCGACCGACGAGCTGTCGCTGCCGCCCGACGCCTCGCCGGGCGACGCGGCGGCGGAGGCGCAGCCGGCCATCATTGCCGCCACGAGCCCCAGGGTTGCCAGTGTGGTCAATGAACGGCGTGCGGTCGCGGTGCGGATGTTGTTCACGGTGTCGCCTCCTTAGGTCGGGTGGTGCTCGATCGGGGTGGGAAGGGTGTGCGCGACGGGTCAGTCGCGCACGATGCCGGCGGCGAGCGTGGCGCCGTCGGACGGATGGATCACGAGGAACGATCCCCCGTGACGGCTGGCGCGGTAAGGCTCCAGCGGCAGGTCGGCCGCCAGGCGCAGCCGCACGCGGCCGATGTCGTTGGTCTCGAGCGTCTGCGCCGGCTCGTGCACCAGTGCGTCGAGGTCGTAGCGCGACTCGATCTGCGCGACGATGGCCTGCACGGTCGCGGTGCCGTGCTTGACGAGGACGCGGATGCCGGGCGTCAGCGCCCGCGCGTCGAGCTGGAAGAGCTCCGCCTCGAACTCGCGACGTGCCGTCGGCAGCGAGCCTGCGGCGACCACGAGCGCGCCGCGCGCGGTGTCGATCTCGTCCTCGAACTCGAGCGACACGGACTGGGGAGCGGTGGCCTCTTCGACCTCGACGCCGGCCGACCGGATGCCGGTGACGGTGGTGGCGCGGGCGGCGGGGAAGATCTCCACGCGGTCTCCCACGCGCACGACGCCGCTCGAGATGCGACCGGCGACGGCGCGGTAGTCGCGCAGACCCTCGGCCTCGTCGGCGTCGATGTCGGGCGCAAGACCGCCCTGCGGACGCAGCACGAGCTGCACCGCCAGTCGCAGCGGCTCGAGCTGACGCTCGGCGTCGTCTGCGGCGGGCAGCGTCTCCAGCAGCTCGAGGAGAGCAGGCCCGTCATACCAGGGGGTGCGCTCCGAGCGCTCGACGACATTGTCGCCCTCGAGCGCCGACACGGGCAGCACGTGCAGATCCTCGATCCCCAGCTCGGCCGCGACCGCACGGGCCTGCGCGGCGACGTCGGCGAAGGCATCCGCCGAGAAGCCGATCAGGTCGATCTTGTTCACCGCGACGATGACGTGCGGAACGCGCAGTAGCGCGACGACGGCGAGGTGACGCTTCGTCTGCTCGAGCACGCCCTTGCGGCCGTCGACGAGCATCACGACCGCGTCGGCGGTCGTCGCACCGGTGACCATGTTGCGCGTGTACTGCACATGGCCGGGGCAGTCGGCGAGGATGAACGACCGCGCGCCCGTGGAGAAGTAGCGGTAGGCCACGTCGATCGTGATGCCTTGCTCGCGCTCGGCCCGGAGGCCGTCGGTCAGGAGGGCGAAATCGACCTCGCCGTGCGCGAAGCCGCGGTCGGCCGAGGTGCGGGCGACCTGCTCGAGCTGGTCGGCGAGGATCGCCTTGGAGTCGTGCAGCAGGCGGCCCACGAGCGTCGACTTGCCGTCGTCGACCGAGCCCGCCGTGGCGAAGCGCAAAAGGGTCGGCTGCGCGGTTAGTGTCGCGGTCATCAGAAGTACCCGTCCTTCTTGCGGTCCTCCATGGCCGCCTCGCTGAGGCGGTCGTCGGCGCGTGTCGCACCGCGCTCGGTGAGGGTCGAGACGGCGACCTCGGCGACGATCGACGCGAGGTCGGCGGCATCCGATTCCACCGCTCCGGTGCAGCTCATGTCGCCCACGGTGCGGTAGCGCACGGTGCGCACTTCGACCGTCTCGCTCTCGCGCGGCGGTGAGAACGGGCCGACCGGGCGCCACATGCCGTCGCGGGCATAGACCTCGCGTTCGTGCGCGAAGTACAGCGACGGCAGCGGGATGCCCTCGCGCTCGATGTAGCGCCACACGTCGAGCTCGGTCCAGTTCGAGATCGGGAACGCACGCACGTGCTGGCCGGGCGTATGGCGGCCGTTGTAGAGGCTCCAGAGCTCGGGGCGCTGGTTGCGCGGGTCCCACTGGCCGAACTCGTCGCGCAGCGAGATGATGCGCTCCTTGGCGCGGGCCTTGTCCTCGTCGCGACGCGCGCCGCCGAAGACGGCGTCGTGGCGGCCGGCGGCGATCGCGTCGAGGAGCGGCAGCGTCTGCAGGGGATTGCGGGTGCCGTCGGCGCGCTCCTGCAGGCGGCCGTCGTCGATGTAGTCCTGCACGCGGGCGACCGCGAGACGGATGCCGAGGCGCTGTACCGTCTCGTCGCGGAAGGCGAGCACCTCGGGGAAGTTGTGTCCGGTGTCGACGTGCAGCACCGGGAACGGCACCTTGCCCGGCGCGAACGCCTTGGTGGCGAGGTGCAGCACGACGACGGAGTCCTTGCCGCCCGAGAACAGCAGCACCGGGCGCTCGAACTCGGCGACGACCTCGCGGATGACGTGGATCGCCTCGGCCTCGAGCAGGTCGAGCGTGCTGAGGCCCGCGGGCGCATCCCGGGAGTCGGAGATCTGCCGCGAGTCGGACGTTTCGGCCGAATCGGTCCGATTGTCGGAAGATCTCCGAGTCTGTGGCGTGGTGGGGGCGGTGGCCGTGTTCGACAGAGTCATTCGTGGAGCCCGCATTCGATTTTGGCGGAACCGGCCCAGCGGCCGGATCGGGGGTCTTCGCCGGGGGCGACCGGCCTCGTGCACGGCTCGCAGCCGATGGAGGGGTAGCCGAACCCGACGAGCAGGTTCACCGGCGCCTTGTGCGCGGCGGCGTAGGAGAGCACGTCGTCGAAGTTCCACGCGGCGACCGGGTTCACCTTGACGAGACCGTTGCGCTCGTCCCAGGTGACCAGCGGCGTGTTCGTGCGGGTCGGCGCCTCGTCGCGGCGCACGCCGGTGAACCACACCTCATAGCCGCCGAGCGCCTGCTGCAGCGGGGCGACCTTGCGGCGCGCGCAGCAGAGGCTCGCGTCCCGCTCGAAGAGTTTCGCTCCGAACCGCGCATCCTGCTCGGCGACGGTCTGGTCGGGGGTGATGTCGACGATCCGCACGTCGAGTGCGCGCTGCACCTCGTCGCGCGTGGCGTACGTCTCGGTGAAGTGATACCCGGTGTCGAGGAACAGCACGTCGACGCCCGGCAGCTGCTCGGCCACCAGGTGCGGGAGCGCGGCGTCGGCCATCGAGCAGGCGACGGCGGCGGCATCCGTCCCGAAGTTGCGCGCGACCCACGCGACCACCTCGGCGGCGGATGCCTCGTGGTCGGTGAGGCTGCCGAGCTCGGCGTTCCCCTGCGCGGCGAGCGCCTCGAGTTCGTCGCGGGAGCGCTTGACCGCGATGCGCGGGGCGAGGGAGACGGTCACCGCAGCGCCTCCTCTCGCGCGCTTCGCCCTCTTGCGTGTCCCGATTTCCCGCCTTCGTGTCCCGAAAAGGGAGTGCTCAGCGCCGCCTTGCGAACGAAAGTGAGACATGCAGGCGCTGTGGGGGCGGGGATCGCGGCGCGGCTCACTGCAGGGCCTCCTCTTCGGCCCGGTGCGCCCACTGCGCGAACGTCTCGTTCGACGCGGTGTCGCGGTCGGCGAGGAAGCGGGTGACCACGCGCTCGACGTAGTCGGCGATGCCGTCGGCGGCCACCTTGAGGCCGCGCACGGTGCGGCCGAGACCGGGCTCGTCGCGGTCCTGCGACGCCAGCCCTCCGCCGAGGTGCACCTGGTAGCCGGGAACCTGCTCGCCGTCGATCGTGACGAGCTGGCCCTTGAGCCCGATGTCGGCGGTCTGGATGCGCGCGCACGAGTTGGGGCATCCGTTCACGTGCAGGGAGATCGGATGCGGCAGCTCGAAGCCCTTGAGGCGCTCCTCGAGGTCGATGACGGCCGCCGTGGCGTTGACCTTCGTCTCGACGATCGCGAGCTTGCAGAACTCGATCCCGGTGCACGCGATGGTGCCGCGGCGGATGAGGCTTGGACGCGCCTGCAGGCCGAGGGCGTCGAGCTCGCCGATGAGCGGCTCGACATCGCCTTCCGGCACGTCGAGGATCACGAGCTTCTGGTGCGGCGTGGTGCGCAGCCGCGTGGAGCCGTGCGCCTCGATGACGTCGGCGAGCTTCGCGAGGTTCGAGCCCGAGACGCGGCCGACGATCGGTGTGACGCCGACGTAGAAGCGGCCGTCCTTCTGGCGGTGGACCCCCACGTGGTCGCCGATCGTCGTTGGCTGCGCGGGCGCGGGACCGTCGGGCAGGGCGTAGCCGAGGTACTCGTCCTGCAGCACCTGGCGAAACTTCTCGGTGCCCCACTCCGCGAGCAGGAACTTCAGGCGCGCCTTGTTGCGCAGGCGCCGGTAGCCGTAGTCGCGGAAGATCTGCGTGACCCCGTGCCAGGCATCCGCCACCTGGTCAGGTCGCACGAACGCGCCGAGGCGCTCGCCGAGACGCGGAGTGGTCGACAGGGCGCCGCCGACCCACAGGTCGTAGCCGATGCCGAGCTCGGGGTGTTCGACGGCCACGAAGGCGACGTCGTTGATCTCGTGCACGACGTCCTGGCTGGGGTGGCCGGTGATCGCCGACTTGAACTTGCGGGGGAGGTTGGCCAGCGTCTCGTCGCCGAGGAAGCGTGCGGTGATCTCCCGGATCTGCGGCGTCGGGTCGATGAGCTCGTCGGCGGCGATGCCGGCGACGGGCGAGCCGAGGATGACGCGCGGCACGTCGCCGCAGGCCTCCGTGGTTCCGAGACCCACGGCCCCGAGGCGCCGCCAGATCTCAGGGACGTCCTCGACGCAAATCCAGTGCAGCTGGATGTTCTGACGGTCGGTGATGTCGGCGGTGCCGCGCGCGAACTCGGTGGAGATGCCGGCGATGACCCGCAGCTGCGTGGTGGTGAGCTGGCCGCCGTCGATGCGGACCCGCAGCATGAAGTACTCGTCCTCGAGCTCTTCGGGAGTCAGGGTCGCGGTGCGGCCGCCGTCGATGCCGGGCTTGCGCTGCGTGTACAGGCCCCACACGCGGAAGCGGCCGTGCAGGTCGGTGGGGTCGATCGAGGCGAAGCCGCCCTTCGAGTAGATGTTCTCGATGCGCTCGCGAACGCTCAGGCCGTTGTCGACCTGCTTCCACTCCTCATTGCCGTTGAGCGGCGTCGTGCCGTCGATCTTCCACTGGCCGTTCGGCTTCGACGATGACCGGGGAGGGCGCACGGCGGCGCGCGGACGCTCTGCCGCTGCGCGCGCGTCGGTGTCGCTGATGGTCACGGTGGCCTCCGGGTCGATTCCCGGGCCGCGCCCGGGCAGGACTCGAGCGAGCCCATTCCATGAGGCTAGAAGCGCGCGGCGCCCCGTCCTAAGCGAGTGTCAACGTGCGTTAACCGGCGTAACGGGGCGTCACACAGTTGCGGCGCGGGCGACGTGGGGATGTGATCCGCGTGCCCGGCTGCTGAGCCGGCCCGCAGTCGGGCTCAGCCGGCGCGGCCGGCGGCGACGCGGTAGCGGTCGACGACGAGGTCGACGAGGGCGGTGGGCGGCTCGTCCTCGCCCAGCAGCGGCGCCGCGACGGAAGCGCCGTCGGCGAGCGTCACGGCCAAGTCGTGGAAGTACCCGGGGGCGAGGAGGTAGTCGGCGACCACGACGCGGGAACCGCTCGTGCGCGCGGCTCCCACCGCGACGTCGACGCGTGGGTCGGCGGCCGCAAGGAAGCCGACCGTGATCTCGCGTCCGAGCCGGGCGCCCAGCATCCGTCCGATCTCGCGGCAGTCCTCATTCGCACGGTCGTCGCTGGAACCCGCGACGGCGAGCACGACGGCATCGGATGCCGCGAGCTCGAGCGGAGCGAGACGGGCGAGCAGGGCGTCGACGAGCCGGGAATCGGGTCCGAGTGCGGGGGCGATGAGGACGCCATCACGCCCCGCCGTCTGCTGGATGAGGTCGACACGCACGTGATAGCCGGCTGAAAGCAGGAGCGGCACGACCACGACGGGCGCGCCGGCGGGGATCGCGTCGAGGGATGCCGCGACATCCGGCTGCTGCACGTCCACGTGCCCGAGCCGCACGATCGTGTGGGGCAGCCGCCGGGCTACCGCCTCGACGAGCGACTCCACCGCCGCCTGCCCCGCGGGCGACGACGTGCCGTGCGAGATGGCGAGGAGCGCGGGCGTCGAGGTCACGCGCCCATTGTGCCTCGCCTCGATGACGGGCGTGTGACGCAGACGCCCGCGAGAGACCACGGACGCGCCGAGACATCCCGTTCGCAGTGGTGTCTCGGCGCGCGTGTGGCTTGTGGACGGATGCCGCGTCTCAGGCCGCGCCGGCCTCCCGGCCGCGTGCGAAGCCGGCGTCGAAGCCGCGCTCGTACGCGCGCTGCGCGCGCCGGCCGCCGTGGTGTCCGCGATAGGGTCGGGCGCGGAGGAATCATGACCGACCCGATCGCCCAGCTGCAGACCCTGCGATCCAGCATCGACAACATCGACGCTGCCCTCGTCTTCATGCTCGCCGAGCGATTCCGCTGCACGAAGCAGGTCGGCGTCCTCAAGGCCGAGCACGGGATGCCGGCATCCGACCCCTCCCGCGAGGAGCAGCAGACCGCGCGCCTGCGCCGCCTCGCCGCGGAGGCGGACCTCGACCCCGAGTTCGCCGAGAAGTGGTTCAACTTCGTCGTCGCCGAGGTGATCCGCCACCACACCGAGGCAGCCGAGGAGCGCTGAGCCACCGCCTACGCCGCCGGCGTCAGGCCGGCCGCACCCGCAGCCAGCGGAACCCGTGCGCGGGCAGCTCGAGCCCGCCCGACAGGTCGACATCCTCGCCGGTGACGACGTCGGTGGCGTCGGCCCGGAACCCCGAGAGCGTCTCGGCCTCGACGACGACCGCGTCATCGCCGACGTTCGCGAGCACGAGCACGACGCCCTCGCCGATGCGCTGGAAGCCGACGACCGACGGATGCGGGGTGTGGAACGGCGTCAGCGGGATGTCCGCGAACTCCGGCGTCCGCCGCCGCGCCTGAATCAGCGCCGTCAGCCGGGCGTGGATGCGGCCCGCCACCGTCGTCGGGTCGTGTCGCGCCGCGAACGCGACCGGGTCGGCCGCCGGTCGGTGCACCCACCGGCTGTCGCCCGCGTGGGCGGGGTCGTCGCGGTAGCTGTAGTCGTTCAGCTGCCCCAGCTCGTCACCGAGGTAGAGCAGCGGGATGCCGCCGGTGGACAGCGCGAGCGCATGCGCGAGGATGACGCGGTCCTCGCCGCCGGGGTCACCCGCCTCGACGCCGGCGAGCGACGCCGTCGTTCCCGTCACGCGGGCGTCGCCGGTCTTCGGGTTCTCCTGGAAGGGCACCCCGCGCGAGAACGTGCCGGGGAAGCGGCCCACGTAGAAGTCGTTGAGGAACCGGCGGTGGGAGTAGCCGTCGATGCCGAGGGCCGCGGCATCCTCGTCGGCGAAGGTCCAGCCGATGTCGTCGTGACTGCGGACGTAGTTCACCCACGCAGTGCCGGCGGGCAGGGCGTGACGCTCGTCGAGCGCCTTCTGCAGGAGGCGGCCGTCGCGGGTGGCGAGCGCCTCCCACCCGAGCGCCATCTGCAGCGGGTTGTAGGAGAGCTGGCACTCGTCGGTCGAGATGTAGGTGATGACCTCGTCGGGGTGCACGATCGCCTCGGACTTGAAGAGCACCGACGGAGCGCCCAGCGACAGCACCTGGTTGAAGGCGCGCAGCAGCAGGTGCGCCTCGGGCAGCGACTCGCACGTCGTGCCGAGCCGCTTCCAGATGAAGGCGACGGCATCCATCCGCAGCACCTCGACGCCCTGGTTCGCGAGGAACAGCATCTCGCCCGCCATCGCGCGGAACACCGCTGGGTTCGCATAGTTGAGGTCCCACTGGAAGTGATAGAACGTCGCCCAGATCCAGCGGCCGTCATCGAGCTGCACGAACGCGCCCGGGTGGTCGTCGGGGAAGATCTCGCGGACGGTCTCCTCGTACCGGTCGGGCATCGTCCGGTCGGGGAAGATCAGGTAGAAGTCCTCGTACCCCGGCTCACCCGCGACCGCCTTCCGCGCCCACTCGTGCTCGTTGCTCGTGTGGTTGAAGATGAAGTCCACGACGAGCGAGATCCCCGCCTCGCGCAGGTCGGCGGCGAGCTCGGCGAGGTCGTCCATCGTGCCGAGCTTCTCGTCGACGGCGCGGTAGCTCGACACCGCGTACCCGCCGTCATTGTTCCCCTCGGGCGAGGCGAACAGCGGCATGAGGTGCAGATAGGTGAGCCCGAGTTCGCGGAAGTAGGGGATGCGATCCCGGATGCCGCGGAGCGACGCCGCGTACCGGTCGACGTAGCAGACGCCGCCCAGCATCCGCTCCGACAAGTACCACTCCGGGTCGGCCGTGCGCCGACGGTCGAGCGCCTTCAGGTCGTCGGGCCGGTCGCGCCAGCTCGCGGCGGCCGACGCGACGACGGCGGCCAGCGCCTCGCGGCCGTCCTCGCGCTCGCCGTAGAGCTGCCGGAACAGGTCGTGCAGCACGGGCAGGGACTCCTGCAGGCGGGCGTCGAACGCCGCATCCGGTCCGCCGAGTTCGGCCCTGACCGCAGCCCTTGCGGCCTCGAAGTCGGTCGTCGGATCGGGGCTCAGACGTGCCATGGTGCTCCCAGCGTCGGGTCGGTGTTCCGCATCGTAGCGCGGCCGGGGACCGCGAGTGCGATCCCCGGCCGCGCCGGTCACACGGGCTCCGTCACGCGATGGCGCGCCGCAGCATCCCATACGAGAGGGCGGCCAGCAGGGCGCCGACCAGCACCATCCCACCGGTCACCGCGATGGGTGTCAGCGAGCCGAAGAAGGCGAACAGATCGCCCCACGCCCGCAGCTGCCCCACGAGCCACATCGCGGCGATGAGCACGAAGCCCAGCGAGACGAGCACGACCGTGAGGACGAGGTTGCCCCACCGCTTGTAGACGGTCGCCGCGCAGAACCCGACGACGAAGAACAGCATCGCGAGCCCGAAGAAGAACAGCCCCGCGACGACGGGGCCCTGCGACCAGACCCACGGCAGGTAGAACATGTAGCCGCCGATGCCCCAGCCACCGGTCGCCTGCTCGATGAGCCCGCCCACGATGAAGAGGGCGGCGAGTACGAACGACGTCAGGGCGGCGGTCAGCAGGGTGCCGAGGTAGAACTCGCGCCGGGTGACGCTCATGGCCTGCGAGAACGGGAACGTCAGGGTGAGGGCCTGCACGCCGACGACGCCGAAGTACCACAGCGGTGCCTGCGCGCCGCCGCCGAACATCTGCGCGTCGGCCCCGCTGCTCGAGATGAGCCCGAAGATCGCGAGACTGATGAGGAGCGTGCCGCCGAGGATGATCAACGGCACCCAGATGTAGGTGGCGCGGTTGACCAGCTGCATGCGCACGACGTTGAGGGTGCGGTTCATCGGAGTGCTCCTTCGTCGGTGGTGGCGGCGTTCTGGGTCTGCCGCACGATGAGCTGCTGCAGCGAGACGGGGGTGACGTCGAGGCCGGATGCCGCCAGTTCGGCGCGGTCCGCAGCGGTCAGCTCGCCGATCACCGTGGCGCTCGTGACGCGGCCGAGGGTCTCGCGGTGGATCACCTCGCGGCCGGCGACGAACGCCTCGACGGCCGCGGAATCGCCGACGACCGTGGCGGCCCGGCCGCGCACGGACTCGGTGTCCTCGTCCATCACGATCCGGCCGCCGTCGATCACGATGACCTTCTCGAGCAGGTTCGCGACCTCGTCGATCAGGTGGCTCGACAGGATGATGGTGCGCGGGTGCTCCGCGTAGTCCTCGAGCAGCCGGTCGTAGAAGATCTGGCGGGCGACGGCATCCAACCCCAGGTACGGCTCGTCGAAGAAGGTGACCTCGGCGCGGGCCGCGATGCCGATGATGACGCCGACGGCCGAGAGCTGACCGCGGGACAGCTTCTTGATGCGCGTCTTCACGGGCAGCCGGAACTCGCGGATGAGCTTGTTCGCGAGCGCCTGGTCCCACTGCGGGTAGAACAGCCGCGCGATGCGGAACGCGTGCAGCGGCGTCGCGTCGTCGGGGTACTTCTGGCTCTCCCGCACGAAGCACATGCGGCTGAGCACGGCGGCGTTCTCGTACGGCGACTCGCCGAACACGCGGACCTCGCCCGCGGTCGGGAAGTTCTGCGCCGTGAGGATCGACATGACGGTGGTCTTGCCGGCGCCGTTGCGGCCGAGCAGTCCGTAGATCGAGTCGCGCTCGATGGTGAACGAGATGTCGTCCACGGCGGTGGTGTCGCGGTAGCGCTTGGTGAGGTTCTTCACCTCGATGACGGCGGTCATCGTGCGGTTCCTTTCGTTCCGGATGCGGTGGCGCGCTCCGCCAGCAGGCGCGCGAGGTCGTCGGGGCCGAGGCCGAGCTTGCGGGCTTCGGCGATCAGCGGGTCGAGGTAGCGGTCGGCGAAGGCCGAGCGCCGCTCGGTGAGCAGGAGCTCGCGCGCACCGTCGGCGACGAACATGCCGATGCCGCGTCGCTTGACCAGCACACCCTTGTCCGTGAGCATCGTGATCCCCTTCGCCGCGGTGGCCGGGTTGATGCGATGGAAGGCGGCGAGCTCGTTCGTCGACGGGGCCTGGTCCTGTTCGGACAGGCTGCCGTCGATGATCGAGTCCTCGATGCTCTCCGCGATCTGCAGGAAGAGCGGGCGTCCCTCATCGACCATTCCGACTCCGCGTTGTTCGTTGGTTAGTTACATGAGTAGGTAACCATTGAACCCGAGGAGTGTCAAGACGGCCGTGCGGCCGGAATCAGACGGAGCGGACCGCCTGCCCGAGGCGGCGGACGATCTGCTCGAGGATCGGCCTCGGCGTCGCGAAGATCAGGCGGGTGAAGCCCGTGCCGGCCACGCCGCACATCGACCCCTCGGTGAGGGTGACGCCGGCCTCGCGGGTGAAGAAGTCCGCGGGGCGGTCGCCGAGCCCGACGGCGCGGAAATCGATCCAGCCGACGTATGTCCCCTCGGGCTCCGGCATCCAGGCGCCGGGGATCTCCTCGGCGAGCAGGTCGAGGAGGGTGTCGCGGTTCTGTTCGAGGTAGGGCACGAGGTCGGCGAGCCACCGGTCGCCCTCGCGGTAGGCCGTCGCGTTCGCGATGGCGCCGAGGTTGCTGGTGCCGTGACCGGCGAAGGGGCCGAGCTTCTCCCAGGTCTCGCGGTCGGCGTCGCTCGTGAGCACCAGCTGCGCGCACTTGAGCCCCGGCAGGTTCCACGCCTTCGACGCACTCATCGCCGTGATCGTGTGCTGCGCCGCGGCGGGGGAGACGGTCGCATAGGGGGTGTGGGTGGCGCCGCCGTAGACGAGGGGCGCCCAGATCTCGTCCGAGAACACGCGGCCGCCGTTGCGCTCGACGACCTCTGAGATCGCGACGAGCTCGTCCCGCGAGAACACGCGCCCCACCGGGTTGTAGGGGTTGCAGAGCAGAAGGAGGCCGCCGCCGTCGTCGAAGGCGCGCTGCAGCGCGTCGAGGTCGAACTCGTACCGACCGTCGCGGACGGCGAGCGGCACCTCGATGACCTCCCGCCCGCGCATCGGCGGCACGAAGAGGAACGGCATGTACGACGGCGTCGGCACGATGATCTTCGACCCGGCGGCGGAGCAGTGCTCCATCGCGAGCTCGAGACCCATGATGACGTCGGGGATCGGCTGCACGTCGGATGCCGCCACCTGCCACCCGTACCGACGCGCGACGAACTCGGCGGTCGCCGCCGAGAGATCCGCCGAGATCCCCTGCGGCATGTAGCCGAACGACCCGGCATCCACCGCGCGGTGAAGGGCGGCCGTGATCGTCGGGTCGATCCCGAAGTCCATCTCGGCGACGAACGCGCCGAGCGTCCCGTCATCCGCCGACCATTTGGTGGCCCCCGTCGAGCGCAACTGCTCGATCGTCGTGCCGTCGATCCGTCGTGCGAACCCGCTCATGGCGCTCCTCTTCTCGGGCTCTCTTGATTCTGGCGGATCGCCGACGCCGTGTCGTCGCCCCGGCGCGCGCGTGATACCACCGTCGGCGATTCATGCAACCCGATGGATCGATTTGATTCCGGTCAACGATCTTCGTTACCGTCGAAGAAGGGCCTCGCGCCCTCGACGACCAGTCCGCGCCCCTTCGAACCGACATCCTGAGGTGTCGACGACGAGCGGGCGTATGGTCGGCGGTCTGGATGACGAGCCCGATGTTCGTCGTCGGAGCGCTGCACTCGAGTGACGTTTTCGCTCGTGCGGATGCCGGTGACCGCCACCCGGGCGCTACCTATGCGGACGCGTGCGCGCCCGCCGAGGGAAGCACGTGACAACTGCCGCTGTCGAAGCGAAGAACCTGTTCAAAGTCTTCGGACGCAATCCCGCTCAGGCCGTCAAGCGCCTGCAGGCGGGAGAACGCCGGGACGCGGTCCGCGATGCGGGTACCGCCGCCGTGATCGACGCGAGCTTCCGCGTCGAGAAGGGCGAGATCTTCGTGATCATGGGCCTGTCGGGGTCGGGTAAGTCCACCATCATCCGCATGCTCAACGGCCTGCACGACGCGACCGGCGGGGAGGTGCTGGTCCACGGCGAGCCGATCACCGGCATCCCGGCCGCGAAGCTGCGCGGCATCCGTCGTGAGCGCATCGCGATGGTGTTCCAGCACTTCGCCCTGCTGCCGCACCGCACCGTCGCCGCCAACGTCGCCTACCCGCTCGAACTGCAGGGCGCCCCCAAAGCCGAGCGCCTCGCGAAGGCCGAGGAGATCCTCGCCCTCGTCGGCCTCGAGGGCTGGGGCGACAAGTTGCCCTCGGCGCTGTCGGGCGGCATGCAGCAGCGCGTCGGCATCGCCCGCGCGCTCGCCGCCGACACCGACATCCTGCTGATGGATGAGGCGTTCAGCGCGCTCGACCCGCTGATCCGCCGCGAGATGCAGGAGCAGCTGCTCGAACTGCAGCAGACCCTGCAGAAGACGATCATCTTCATCACGCACGACCTGAACGAAGCGATGTTCCTCGGTGACCGGATCGCGGTCATGCGCGACGGGCGCATCGTGCAGATCGGCACCCCCGAGGACATCCTGACCGACCCCGCCAACGACTACGTCGAGCAGTTCGTGCAGGACGTCGACCGTGCGCGCGTGCTCACGGCGGCGAACGTCATGGAGCGTCCCGGCTCGGTCTCGGTGACCGTGGCCGCCGGTCCCCGCACGGCGCTGCGGACCATGCGCGACGCGCGCATGGCGGCCGTCTACGTGACCGACCGCAGCCGCAAGCTCCTCGGCATGATCACCGACCGCGACGCGCTCAAGCTCGTCCGCCGCGGCGAGACGACCATCTCGTCGCTGCTGCGCCCCGTGCCGCAGGCGGTCGGCCGCGACGACGTCCTCATGGACCTGTTCGTCCCCGCCGCCGAGTCGCCGCTGCCGCTGGCGGTGACGGATGCCGAGGGTCGCCTCGTCGGCGTCATCCCGCGCATCACGCTGCTCACCGCGCTCGGCCCCTCGACGACCGAGACCACCGAGATCCCCGTCATCCTCGACCCGGTCCCGGGCGCCGAGATCGACGCAGCCCTCGCAGGTGCCGCCGGCGAAGGCCCCGCATCCGACGCGGAGGTGGTGCGCTGATGGATGGTTTCCGTATCCCCGTCGGCGAATGGGCCGACGCCGCCGTCGACTGGATCCGCGACACGCTCGGATGGCTGCTCTCGTTCATCTCGACGGTGGTCGGCTGGCTGGTCGACACGCTCGCCGACGCGCTGCTCGCGCTGCCCATCGTCGTCGCGATCGTGCTGTTCGCCGCACTCGCCTGGCTGCTGCGCTCGTGGCGTTTCGCGATCGGCACCGTGATCGGCTTCGTGCTGATCCTGGGCGTCGGTCAGTGGGTGACCGCGATGCAGACCCTCGCTCTCGTGCTCGTCGCGGCGCTCATCGCCGTCGTCATCGCGGTGCCCGTCGGCATCGCGGCGGCGCGCAGCGACGCGTTCAGCGCCGCCATCCGCCCGGTGCTCGATCTCATGCAGAGCATGCCGGCGTTCGTCTACCTGATCCCGGCGATCGTCTTCTTCAGCATCGGCGTGGTACCCGGCGTGATCGCGACCGTGATCTTCGCGCTGCCGCCGGGCGTGCGACTCACCGAGCTCGGCATCCGCGGAGTGGACAACGAGACCGTCGAGGCCGGCCACGCCTTCGGTGCGACGCCCGGCCAGATCCTGCGCGGCGTACAGCTGCCGCTAGCGATGCCCAGCATCATGGCGGGCGTCAACCAGCTCATCATGCTCGCCCTGTCGATGGCGGTCATCGCCGGCATCGCCGGCGCCGACGGTCTCGGCAAGGAGATCGTCCAGGCGATGTCGACAGTCAACATCGCGAAGGGCGTCGAGGCCGGCCTCAGCGTCGTGATCCTCGCGGTGTACCTCGACCGCCTGACCGGCGCGCTCGGCGATCTGAAGAACCAGCGCGGGTCGCTGCTCGGAGCGATGGCGCGGCGCCGCCGCGGATCGGGCGGCGACGGTGCTCCTCGCGGCGACGCCGAGGACGCGGCAGCCGAGGCGGAGCGCGAGACGGCGTCGCCGCGACGCGCGGCCATCGCCACCGGCGGCCTCTGACCACCCAACGTGCGGCCCCGGCCGCACCGTCCGGTTGCACCCGGACCTGCACGATACGGAACCAGCAATCACATACGGAAGGCACTTCATGAACAAGCGACACCTGACCGGCATCCTCGCGATCGGCGCCACGGCATCCCTCGCGCTGGCCGGCTGCGCCAGCGGCAACCAGGCCGAGGGCGGTTCGAACGAGGGAGGTGACGAGAGCCTCGGCACGATCACGCTCGGCTACCTCCCGTCGTGGACCGACGGCCTCAGCACCGCGTACCTGCTCGAGGATCAGCTCGAGAAGATCGGCTACACGGTCGAGATGCAGGAGCTCACCGAGGCGGGCCCGCTGTACGCCGGCCTCGCGCAGGGCGACGTCGACATCTACCCGTCGGCCTGGCCCGAGCTGACCCACAAGTCCTACATGGACGAGTACGGCGACCAGATCGAGGACCTCGGCTCGTACTACGACGGTGCCAAGCTCACCATCGCTGTGCCCGAGTACGTCGACATCGACTCGATCGAGGACCTCGAGGCGAACGCCGACCGCTTCGGTGGCAAGATCTACGGCATCGAGCCCGGTGCGGGTCTGACGAAGCAGACGCAGGAGTCGATGATCCCCGCGTACGGTCTCGACGACAGCTACCAGCTCGTGACCTCGTCCACCGCGGCGATGCTGACCGAGCTCGACAGCGCGATCGCTGCCGAGCGCGACATCGTCGTGACCTCGTGGCGGCCGTTCTGGGCCAACGATCGGTACGGCCTGAAGGACCTCGAAGACCCGAAGGGTGCAATGGGAGAGGCCGAGGCGCTGCACTTCCTCGGCACGGACGGCTTCGCCGAGGAGTACCCCGAGGCGGCGGAGCTCATCAAGGGGATCACCCTCGACGACGAGCAGTACGCCTCGCTCGAGGACATGGTCGTGAACGAGTACGGCGAGGGCAAGGAGGCCGAGGCGATCGACGCGTGGCTCGAGGAGAACCCCGACGCCTACGGCACGATCGTCACCGACTGACCGTCGGCGACGTCAGGGGGATCCGGCTGCGGCCGGGTCCCCTTCGTCGTTCGGACGCTGCGTCAGCGGCTGGGCGACCTTCTTCTCCAGCACCTCGACCGCCTCGTCCGACAGGGCGATGAGCCCGTCGATCTCCTCGCGCACGCGCTGGTAGGCGAGGTGGCGCTCGGCGGGGGTGGCGGCTTCGTCGGTCGCGACGGCGAGCATGCGGGATGCCGTCGCGAGGCGCTTGCGCTCGGCGTCGGTGAATCCGGAGTCGCGCACCCGACGGGCCTCGCGCTCGGCGAGGTCGAAGGCGACCTCGAAGTCGGTGACGGCCTTGCGGTACTCGCGCACCTGGTCGGCGGACGGCTTCGACCCGTCGGCCGGTCGCGCGCGGTCGGCGACCTTCTTGGCGCGCAGGAACCCGGCGGTGAGCGGGTCGCGGCCGTCGCTCATCGACGGGAACGCGATGAGCTTGGCGACGTCGAGCTCGTAGTCCAGCCAGCGATGCGTGACCTCGTCGTGCACGGCGCGCAGGTCGTCGAGCTGATCGGCGAGGGACTGCGACGGCGCCTCGACCTCGGCTGCGGAGGCCGAGCCGATGCCGCGCTTGACGGCGGCACGGGCGGCGGTGAGCTCGGCTTTCGCCTTCATGATCTCGAGGCGCTGCTTGTGCCGACGCTTCGAGGCGGACGCCCACGAGCCGCTGGCGGCCGAGGCGAGTCCGAAGAGCGGGAACACGAGCCACCAGTAGTTGCCGGCGAAGGCCCAGAATCCGTCCACCCGCTACACCTTACGTGCGGGGACGATCGTCACGACCGCCGCGGCGCGACCTATAGGCGTCGAGAGCGGATGCCGCGCCCTCCGCCGCGCGCGTGATGCCGTCGACCGAGCGGGCGATCGCCCCACCGGCGATGACGGTCCAGACGGGCGCGGCGGGTGCGTCGGTCGGGGCGTCGTCGGGGCGGTGCCCGGCGCGGCGCCACGCCTCCTGCTCGGCGGCGGTGAAGGCACGGCCCACCTCGTCGACGGCGGACCGGTAGGCGGTGAACTGCTCGGGGGTGAGCTTCGCGGTGGGGGATGCCGGGCGCAGCTCGCGGGCGGCGCCCTCGAGGCGCAGGAACTCGGCCGTCGCGGGGACCCGCACGTCGCTCATCGCGGGGAAGGCGAGGCGGCGGGCGGCATCCGTCTCGTACTCCATCCAGCGCGCGGCGATCGCGTCGTGGGCGGCCATGAGGCGCGCGAGCGGGAGGTGCTTCGGGTCGGTGCCGCGGGCGGGG